>JACVCA010000158.1 GCA_016742295.1 Alphaproteobacteria bacterium
GTATTAAGCGATATGGCAGCCTCTTCAACTGGA
Source organism: Alphaproteobacteria bacterium (assembly GCA_016742295.1). Classification (GTDB taxonomy): domain Bacteria; phylum Pseudomonadota; class Alphaproteobacteria; order JAGOMX01; family JAGOMX01; genus JACVCA01. The sequence goes on from JACVCA010000158.1 coordinate 34, forward strand.
AACTCGCAGAAAGATCATCGCCGTATCATGAGTTTGGCAGAAGCTGCCTTTGAATTTGCTAAAGAAGTCCTTTCAGAAAAAGGAGTATTTTTGGCAAAGGTTTTGCAAGGAGGGACTGAAAAATCTTTGCTTGAAAGTTTAAAGAAGCATTTTACAACTGTTAAACACATTAAACCTGCAGCCAGTCGTAAAGACTCTGCAGAAATGTATGTTATTGCTATAGGATTCCGCTCATGAGAGCTGCTGCACATCTGCAAGCCACTATAGATCTTCTCAATTTAATTGATCAAAGTAATTTTCCTGCGGATGATATTGCAAGCCGCTATTTTCGTGAGCATCGTTACATTGGCTCTTCTGATCGTAAAGTAATCTCACAACTGGTCTTTGACATACTAAGGGTGAAACCTCAATTAGAATGGTTGCTCAGTATTACTTTTACTCTTGAAACTTTATCGGTACGTTTAAAACTCATTGCTTACTTATGTTGGATAAAGCAATGGACCCTCCAACAATTTCAAGAGGTGTTTAGAGATGAAGAGTACTACCCAAAGCCTTTAAGACCCAAAGAGTACAATCTTATTAAAGTGTTAAATTCAGATCATTTCGATAGTAAAGATATGCCACGTGCGGCAAAGCTTTGTATCCCCGTTTGGCTAGAAGCTCAACTTGAAAAGCTTTACGGCACACAACTTGAAAATGAGATGCGGGCTTTGAACTTACAAGCCCCTTTGGATTTAAGAGTCAATACTTTAAAGGCATCTCAACCTCAAGTGTTAGAGTTGCTGAAAGCTCTTAATGCAGAAGTTGAGAGCACCCCCCTCTCACCTATTGGTCTACGTTTAAAGCGAGGTTTTCCTTTATCGCAAACGGATATTTTTAAACAAGGTATGATTGAAATTCAAGATGAAGGCTCGCAAGTTGCAGCTCTCTTAGTGGATGCTAAACCAGGCATGAAAGTCATTGATCTTTGTGCAGGTGCTGGTGGAAAAACCCTTGCACTCGCTGCTCAAATGAATAACAAAGGCCAACTTTTTGCAACAGATATCTCGAAAGAACGTCTTGATCGCGCAGCTTTACGCTTTAGGCGTGCTGGCGTAAGTAATGTAGAACGCCATCATTTAAATGATAAAGGTTGGCCTTGGCTAAAACGTCAAGCAGGACGGTTTGATAGAGTTTTGATCGATTCACCTTGCGGTGGTAGTGGAACGTGGCGTCGACATCCTGATCTGAAATGGCGAATCAAGCAAGATGACCTTAAAGAAATTTATGTGAAGCAATCAGAGATACTTAAGTGTGCTCAACATCTTGTGAAACCAGGCGGACGCTTAATTTATGTCACCTGCTCAATTCTTGAAGATGAAAATGAAGCTCAGATTGAAGCTTTCTTGATATCACAGCCAAATTTTACAGTCCTGCCGATAGCGCAAGTATGGAAGGAAACGATCGGAACCCTCTGTCCTGTTAAGGCACCTTACTTAAGGTTGACTCCGGCTCAACATGCAACTGACGGATTTTTCGTCTGTATTCTTGAAAAAAAACTGTAAGAAAACGGGTTAACTTCCGGCCAACATCCTCACATTATAATTCATAACAAAGAGAAGAATTGCTTGACGATAGAGTGGTAAAAACCTCTATAAGAACTTGATAACGATCTAAATGAGATTGACGTGCGTGACGAAAGGATTCAGTCACTTTTTCCCAAACAACCGACCATTCAGCTACCTCACGGATCCTTGCTGCTTGCGTAAATGATTGGATTTCGTTCTGTACAACTTCACTTATAGCGTTTTTCTCTGGAGACAGAAGATAGGCCACTGCTTTATATAACCAATACTCTATCAACTCCCCCACGAGGACAAAGAGGTTCATGCCATCTTCCTTTTTCGGCTTTGCAGCATACTTTTGGCAAAATTCGTGAATTTTCGACAAAGAGAAAGGATCAATCGCATTAAAGACTTCTATCAGGTCACAATAGACGCCTGCACCCCCCGCTTCATACAATTGTAATGCACGACCGGGCCGACCTTCAGCAAGCTCTGTAATAATTTTGAGATCTGTAGAGCTAATTTTAGGAAATATTAAAGAGACAATATGGGCAACTTCTTGATCTTTTAAAGCCCCAAAATTAAGTTTTTGGCATCTGGACCGAATTGTAGGAATAACTCGTCCTAAAGATTCAGTTAAAATCATTACCAATGTTCGTACCGGTGGTTCTTCCAGAATTTTTAAAATTGCATTGGCAGCATTGCGGTTCATATCGCCATCAATGATCACGACACGCCAGCCTCCTTCTAAAGAAGTTTGTGAAAGAAAATGGCTGACTGATCTCAAGGATTCAACATTTATTTCTTTGGCATTTTGTCCTTCTAAACTAATTTCAGGTTCAATGACCAATAAATCTCCATGTCCTCCCGAGGCAACACGGCGAAAAACCGGATGTTCAATGGGAAGTCCAAATGCATGGCAGTCTGAACATCCTTGAGGAAACGCCAATAAGTGGCGTGCTACTTGAAAAGCAAAGGTTGCTTTTCCTACCCCTGAAGGTCCAACCAACAACAGTCCATGAGGTAGCCTACCCAACTTATAGCTACTTAAAAACCAATTTGATTGAACCTCATGGCCGTAGAAAAAAGATTGCTCGCGAGGCTTAAGGATTAAACTTTGCGCCATTATATTTTCAACCTTTGACAAAGCTCGCTCAAAACAGCTTGTGTTACGTTTACACGAGGAAGAGAAGCATCAATTTTTACATAGCGAGCAGGATGTTGTCTAGTCAACATATGATATCCTTCCCGTAAACGTTCATGAAATGCGATTTCCATACGTTCATACCGGTCAGCGCTATCTTGTCTAGCCCGCGCGAGCGCCAAACCTTGCCTAACATCAATGTCAAATACAAAAGTCAAATCTGGTTCAAATGAGCCTGCAATCAAGGTATATAGAGCCTCGAGCGTATCAAACGACATTCCATGACCAAACCCCTGATAAGCGATGGTTGAATCTGCAAAACGGTCACAAATAACCCAAGTTCCATTATTAAGTTCCGGCCAAATTACAGAAATAAGATGATCGCGACGAGCGGCATTTAAAAGCAGAGCTTCAGTAATTGCATCCCAGCGTTTTACATCTCCATTCACCAACAAGTTACGAATTAATTCGGCCCCTGGACTACCCCCAGGTTCACGAGTGATCAGACTTGGAATATTTTTTTCCTTAAGAAAATGGGAAATTGCTTGGGCTTGCGTGGATTTACCGCTTCCCTCCCCTCCTTCAAGGGTAATGAATTTACCTTTTTCCACTTTTAAGCCTTTTCGTTATTATGGCCCCAAATTAAAAAATAAATTGCTGCACGAATACGCGTAAAGAAATTAGCTTGCAAGACCTCTTGAGTTGCAATTAAAGGAATTTCCAATGGAGCTATCTCAGGACATTGAATGCGGAGAGTCCCTACTACTTGCCCAGCTTTGAGAGGTGCAGGAATCGGCGTGATATACTTCACTTCAACTTTCAAATCACGCAGACGGCTTTTTGGTAAAGTAAAGTAAACATCTTGGGGGATCATCATTCCAACCTCTGCCCTCGTACCAAGCCATACAGGTGCATGAGTTACAATTTCCTTCTTTTTAAAAAGGTTTAGACCTATAAAATTACGAAACCCCCATGAAATTAAAGCTTCAGATTCCTTTGACCTCTCATTCATCGTTTCCAAGCCATTGACAACCATAATAAGACGTTGATGTCCTCTTACTGCAGAAGCTACCAGGCCATACCCACCTACTTCTGTTTTTCCTGTCTTTAATC
>JACVCA010000159.1 GCA_016742295.1 Alphaproteobacteria bacterium
TGGTAAAATAAAACACTTTAGAAGAATCTTCTCCAGGTTTGATAAAACTGCTCAGGTTTTTTTATCATTCTTGCACTTCGTCTCAACTTTTATTTGGTTGAAGTAAATTTTTGTTCACAGAACCTAGGAGTGCTTTTATGTAAACGAAGTAAGCTAGAGGAAGGCGAAGCTCTAATACGTAAGGCGGCAGATAAAGGATATCTACAAGCTGAATCCGATCTAGGACAACTTTTGTGTAGTCAACAGAAATTTGAAGAAGCAGAAACCTATTTACGGAAAGCTGCAGATAAAGGGGATACTGACGCTCAAACCAGGTTAGGTCAACTTTTGTATCGTCAAAACAAATTTGAGGAAGCAGAAATCTATTTACGAAAGGCTGCAAGTAACGGAGAAGCGATAACTCAATACAAATTAGCAGTACTTTTGGAAGAAAGAGGTAAGCAAGATGAAGCAGTAGTTCTCTTACATGAGGCTGCACGTAAGGAGTATGTTTTAGCGCAATACTCTCTTGGAGTTTATTTAGAACAACAAGGAAATTTGGAGCAAGCTATCGCGAACTATGAAAAAGCAGCTAAGAAGAATTATAAATTAGCTTATGTTAAGTTAGCATCCTTATATGAAACTCATCTCGAGCTTATTCAAAGATTGTCGCAAGAGTTAACCATTAAAATTTCCCAGTTAAGTAACCAAATTAAAGCTAGACGTGGCGCTAATTCTAAGGGAGCTGGATTATAGAATGTATCGCTCCAATTTTTTCCGTGTTTGGGATTCTACGCCCGAATCGCCATTTTTTACTCAACACCCTTTGCAAAAGTGGAAGGTTGCCATTTAAGAACGTTTAAATTGATTAAAATTTATCAGCTATACTTCATGTTCTTACATTATATACTTTATAATGGAGTCGTATAAAGCAGCAATTGATTAGGATGTTCTTCAAATATAAGTCTTTTACCCAAGCTTTTCAACCAACTGTAACTCAAATAGGCTTGAACAGTATGAGTGGTCACTTCATTGGAAGGTCTACCTTGTTCCAAGGTTGCTTTGACTTCGGCTGGCAAAGTTGAAGTTTGTGATTCAAGGGCAAGCAAGAAGTTTCCGCCATGATCGAACTGCACTCTGAGTTTTCCTCCATAAGGCGTTGCATCAACACAACAAGAAACCAAATTAGCGGCGAGTTTTGCCCAGAACTTAAGTTCTGGCAATGAGGTTACAAATCCCGTGTCAACTTGCCATGAAATTTGGTGTTTTTTAGGGTCCAGATAGTCATCTATAATTGTATGCACCTCATCCAATGATTTGATATGATTTACAGAACTGAAGCCAAATGCGAAACGGAAGAACGTTAAACGTCGAGATAACGATTCTGCACTGTGCATAATAAGTTCTGAAACTTGAGGATCAGTTTCACCACTGGAAATATCAGACAATAATTCCAAACCGGTTTTGACAGCACTTATCGGGGCAATAAGGTCATGACATAAGCGTGAGCTAAGAAGCTGGCTTATGATAATATCTGGGGCATCCTGCATTTTGTCTCCCTTTAAGGACATTTTTTTGTTTGATGGGTTGCCAGCTCATAAAAATTCGGCTATGAAGAATAGGAATAGCCACACCCACATCATTTGATAATTTTTTATAGTAATAATTAGGAGGCAAAATATCAATGGCAGATAAGACTAAACAATTTTTAATCGGTCTTGTTTGTGTCATTCTTGCCTCTACAGTTGCTTTATACAACTTTATAAATTCTCCTCCCCCACGCACAATTGAAATTGCAGAAACTCACGTTGAACCTTGTCAAAAACATGCTGAAGCTGAACCTGAAAAGGTTCTTCCCCCTCCTGTTGACGAGACCCTTCCGAAAACCCTGCGACTCAAAGTTGGCGGTGGAGATACGCTTGCGAATATGATTCAAAGCCAAGGCGTTGCACACAACCAAATACATAAAATCGTGCATACGATGAAAAACTTTTATAAGCCTCGCGAGCTTCGAGCAAATCATATCATTGAATTGACTATCGCTAAAGCCAATCAAACTTCACCTTATTTTGATGTACAGGAATTAAAAATTCGCCCTGCTCTTGAATATGAAATTATTGTCAAGCGCAATGAGAACGGCACATATGAAGCTCATAAGCGTGTAATCAAATTAACTGAAGAACTGAGATGGGTTGAAGGCGAAATATACGGAAGCCTATCTGATGCAGCCTATCGAAATGGTGTGCCCCACAAAACCGTTCACGATATGATTATGATTTACAGTTTTGACGTTGACTTTCAGCGCCAATTGCATCATGGCGATCGTTACTGCATGCTTTATTCTGTTCTCATTGATCCGGAAACAGGCAAAGAACAACCTGGAAAGTTGATATACGCAGGCTTAAATCTTAGCGGCAAAGACCATGAATTATATAGTTATAAATCACGTGATGGTATTGTAGGGTTTTATACTCAGCAAGGTGAAAGCGTCCGTAAAGGATTACTACGTACCCCTATCGATGGAGCGCGCATTTCTTCAGGTTTTGGCCATCGCCATCATCCTATCTTGGGTTACACTAAGCACCATAAAGGAGTTGACTTTAGAGCTCCTATTGGAACGCCCATTATGGCCGCCGGTGACGGAGTTATTGAGCAGGTAGGTCGCTGGGGTAATTACGGAAATTATGTTAAAATCCGTCATAATAGTGGCTATGCAACAGCTTACGCACACCTCAGTCGTTATGCCAAAGGTCTAAGACGTGGACAAAGGATATGCCAAGGTCAAGTGCTAGGGTATGTTGGGGCTACAGGGCGGACAACCGGACCACACTTGCATTATGAGGTCATTAAAAATAATCATCATATTAACCCTTTAAGTATTAAGATGTTACCAGCTACAAAACTTGGAGGGTCTGATTTTAAAGCTTTTCAGGCTGCAATGATGAAAATTAAAGACCAAAAAATGTATTTAAAAGAAAATTTTAAAGTTATGCAAACAGCCAGAAAATCAAATACCAGCAGCGCTAAAAAAATTGACCAGCTCGGTTAAACAAAGCCACGTCCTAGTTGAGCCTTCCTCATTTAATACTTGAAATGAAGGATATTAAAGCGTGATAAAAATGTACAAGGCCCTTTGCTTTGCCCTACAAGGAATTTCTTACACTTGGAATAATGAGCGCGCATTTAAACAAGAAGTTGCCTTAAGTTTGATATTAATCCCCATCGCTTATAAAATTACAGATAATTTAGAAGCTTTTATGGTTTTGATAGGTTCATTGCTTTTCGTTATGATCATTGAGCTACTTAATACTGCTATAGAAAAAGCTGTTGATAGGGTAGGTACAGAAAGTCACGAGCTTTCTAAGATTGCTAAAGATTGCGGCGCTGCTGCAACGCTTTTAGCTATTGTATTATGCACTCTTATCTGGATCCCCAAGCTCTATAGTTACAGTATCACTATTTCGTTCTTTTAATTCTGGAATCTTTATTCCATATGAGAGACTGTGTATGACCAAAAGGGCTAAAGATAGGCCCCGAGGTAAAACCTAAAGGTTTTTCAACAGCCTCAAATAAACTTTTACCATATTTATCTTTAACTTGTTGAAGATCATAACCAAATAAAGTTAAGAGGGTAGGATAAATTTGAAAATGAGACGCCTTATTAAAATTAAGCTGGGCTGCTTTTTTAAATTTTTTGAAAGCTGCTAAATTATGAGTAAAAATAAGTAACGGAACAATGGCTTCATTGATATCCGGCTGAGTGCGTCTGCAATGCGTGATTGGTTGACCATCATGAAGAAGATTTTGTCCATGGTCTGAAGTATAAATAATGATGACATTGGTTAAATCAATAT
>JACVCA010000160.1 GCA_016742295.1 Alphaproteobacteria bacterium
GTTCTTTCTCCTTCTCCCCTCTTTACCACCGGAGAAGTAGAAGAACGCGTTCAAAAATTAAGCGCTGCCAGCGAAAAAGCTCTAGCCATTGAACTACAGCTTTTTGAGGAACTCGTCAAAGATGTCATGCTGCATGCTTCAGATATAGCACGTGTAGCACGTAACCTTGCCGAGCTCGATGTCAGCCTAGCTTTGGCCACACTTGCGATTGATAAAAATCTTTGCCGGCCAAAGATTGATGATTCTTTAGATTTTGATATTAAAGGCGGCCGTCATATTGTGGTTGAGGAAACCATGAACCAAGGACAAAGCAGTACTTTCATCAAGAATGATTGTTTAATGAGGCAAGACACTAAAATTTGGCTTATCACCGGACCCAATATGGCGGGTAAAAGTACATTTCTCCGACATAATGAATTGATTGTAATCTTAGCACAAATGGGATCATATGTACCTGCTGAAAGCGCACATATAGGTATTGTTGATCGTTTGTTTAGCAGGGTTGGAGCTGCAGATGATCTGGCACGCGGACGCTCAACTTTTATGGTTGAAATGGTGGAAACTGCAGCGATCTTGAACCAAGCAACGGAAAGGTCTCTTGTGATTCTTGATGAAGTCGGTCGTGGGACTTCAACGTATGATGGTGTCTCAATCGCTTGGGCTGCAATTGAGCACTTACATCATGTCAATAAATGTCACTCGATGTTTGACACCCATTATCATGAATTAACTGAACTTGAAGAGCAATTACAGAAATTGGGGTGCTTCACAGTTAAAATTAAAGAATGGCAAGATGACATTGTATTTCTGCATGAAGTTATTGCTGGAAAGGCTGATCGCTCTTATGGACTTCATGTAGCCCAACTTGCAGGCCTACCTAAAAGCGTTATTAATCGTGCCCAAATAATTTTAAATGGGCTTGAAAGCAAGAAGAAGCAATTGAAACCTACCCCTAGGATAAATGAATTGCCACTCTTTGCTCCCCAACCTGCTCTTGTTTCAACCCCTTCTCTTATTGAAGAGCGATTAACAACAATTAATCCTGATTGTCTGACACCACGTCAAGCTCATGAATTAATTTATGAATTTAAAGATATGTTGAATAAAAACATCAAAATTTAAAAACGCGAGTCTAAGACTAGGGAAAAGCTCTATTCATAAATGCGATTGTAAATTAAAAGAAATTACACCCTATCTCTAATCAATAAACTTAGGATGTCAGCAATGGAAAGCGGTAAGCAGATCGCATTTTATTGGCAGGCCTGTGTGTAACGTATTTGAAAGGTGCCATTAACCTCTGGTTTAGTCTCCTAAGCAAATTCCCAAGCCACGAGCGGTACGGATAAGTGTGCCTTGAGGATCTACAGCCTGATATTTTGCGACAGCCTCTTCAATGGTGACATCAATCACTTTGCGGTTTTGCCACGCTACAATACGGTTAAACTTATTATGTGCTATCAAATCGACCGCATGCACCCCTAGGGCCGAGGCAAGAACACGATCACTTGCATTAGGCTGCCCTCCGCGTTGCACATGACCGAGAACTGTAAACCGTGTTTCAGCTCCTGTAGCTTCAGTAATACGTTCAGCAAGGTAATGACCTATCCCTCCATAACGTTCACGACCATCAATATCCTTAATCGTCATAGGTCTTCCGTCTTCCGATTTCACAGCTTCAGCAACAACAACCAGCGCAAAATTACGCCCGCGCTCAATTAAACTTCTAATTTTTGAGGCAATATTATCAATCTGATAAGAAATTTCAGGAATTAAAATCACATCAGCACCGCCTGCAATTCCTGCATTAAGAGCAATATGTCCTGCATCCCGCCCCATAACCTCCAAAATCATAACACGGTCATGACTTGCGGCGGTAGGTTGAAGACGATCAAGAGCTTCAGTTGCAACCTCCACAGCAGTACTAAATCCAATTGAACTTTCAGTCACGCCAAGGTCATTATCAATCGTCTTAGGAATACCCACAAAATTAATGCCTCCTTGTTTCATAAGACGATTTAAGATCGCAAGGCTACCATCCCCCCCAATCCCAATCAATGCATCGAGGTTAAGCATTTTACATCCTTCAATGATTTCTTCTGAACGATCTTTAAGAGTTCCATCGGGCATAGGGTAAGAAAACGGATCTCCCTTATTCGTCGTCCCTAAAATAGTTCCGCCCATACGCAGTATATTACAATCAAAGGTTTCAAGCTCTAATTCTTGAAAACTTACAGGGCGTTGCAATAAGCCACGAGTACCTTGCTTTATGCCGTAAACTTTCCAGCCAAATCCTTGAAGTGCCCTATAAGTGACAGCGCGAATGACGGCATTTAAGCCTGCACAATCTCCCCCACTTGTAAGGATCCCAATTCGTTTTGTCATTCTCTCTTGTTCCTACGCATTAGATTGTAGTTCCAATCTTAACTTAAATTATTCATAATAATTTAAATTAAGTATAAGCAAGTAGCAACTGGCTAATCAGCTTTAAACAAGCTTGAATATAATTATAACTGAACACAGAGAACTTGATGATAACAACGAGACATTACCTCCATGCTTATCTTTGACCGTTCTCTTGCCGAAAAACGCCGGCTTAAAACAGCGGGTCAATTAGACAGGTATAATTACCTTTACAAGTATGCTGAAGAAAATCTCATCCAGAATTTATCCTTTATCAAGAAGTCTTTTGAAAAAGTTCTTATCTTAGGAGGGTGTACCAAAGGCTTATCACAATCCCTTCAAAACCTTTGCCCCTCTACAAATTTAAGTGTGTATTCTAATTTTTGGGATCAGGATGTGACTTTAGAGAAATCATTGTATGTAAATGCAGATGAAGAGTGTTTGCCTTTTAGAGAACAAAGTTTTGATCTCATTATTATGCCTCATTCCCTTCATAAAATGAATGATATCCCAGGAATACTTGCACAAATTCAAAAAATTTTAAAGCCAGACGGATTATTTCTGGCAAGTTTTTTTGGCGGAAAAACTCTAACTGAATTGCGCCAAATTCTTTTCGAAGTAGAGGTAAGCCAGAGAGACGGAAGTTCACCCCGTGTATCACCCTTCATTGAACTGTCAACTGCAGCCTCTTTACTGGAGCGTTCTGGCTTTTCTTTGCCAGTCGTAGATCGTGACACACTGAAAGTAACTTTTAGCGATCTCTATCAATTGATGTATGATTTAAAAGGAATGGGCGAAACAAATACCCTCATACAACGAGAGAAAAGGTTTACTCCGCGTTCGTTATTTACTGAGGCAGCCAAACGTTATAAGGAGAAGTTTTCCTCATCGCCAGAAAGAATTTTTGCAACCTTTGAAATTTTTTATCTCACCGGCTGGATACCCCATCCAAGCCAACAAAAACCCCTTATACCTGGCAGCGCCAAGTATCATCTTGCAGATATTTTAAAAATTTAATTTCTGTCTTTTAAGATTCTAGAAAATTGAAAAATCTTACTTAAATTTGCTGGGAAAAACCTTGTATTTTATTAATTAGAAATTAGAAATGAATAACTAATCTCAATATACTATTAAAACATTGGGGAAAAAAATGTTAAATAATTATTATATTGAAAATAGAATATTAAAAAATGCGTACTGATGACGTCGACGCGGATGTTGTAGCTGCACGCGAGGAACCCAAACACGCCCGCGAAGAACGACGCCGATCCGTGTCGCAGCAGTGCGCGGACCTCGACCCTCGACACGGCGTTCATCGAAGTGTCGCGTCCGATGAAATTCGTGAAATTCGGGTAGTGGCCCACCTGGACGA
>JACVCA010000161.1 GCA_016742295.1 Alphaproteobacteria bacterium
CGCCTGTTCCACCTGCTATTATCCCACCGGCAGTTCATGTAGCTGCTCCGCCTGCAGCTGTTGCTCCGCCTGCGCCTGTTGCTCCTGCTATTATCCCACCGGCAGTTCATGTAGCTGCTCCGCCTGCAGTCGGTGCTGCAGTGGCTCCTCAATACCAAAACCCTAGAGTGAACAGGTTCAGTGTCAGTGAAAGACATTCCCCTATTGGAAATCGCCTGTTTGCAATAGCTCCTGCAGGTGGGACAGACTTAGCACTTGTCGTGCGAACGCTCAATAATTTGCCTCCATCACAACGTGAGGATGCACTTGAACAAATTAGTTCTTCACAGGTTACAGCCATATCAGAGATTGTGGAAAATACCGGTTCGATGGTAAACAATCTAACGGCTGTAAGGCTCTCTAACTTACGAGGTAATACGGGCAGTTCGAGTGGACAGCTGACAGCCAATTTTGCTACCGGAAAAGGTCAACGCAGTCTTTCAGCTCTCAATAGACTGCAGAAAAAAAATATTGATCGGCCCCAAGAAACCCATCACAATACGCGTGCCGGATTGGCTGCAGATTTTGATCATCAAATGCAGCAGTCTATTGCTTCAAGCCATGGTAAGGGTGGAGTCTGGGCTCATGGTTTCGGCAATATAGGTAACCAAAAAAATCAGAAAAACCAACGTGGTTTTAAGGCAGAGACTGGCGGCTTTATAGCCGGTATGGATTACCGCGTGAGCTCTAGCGTTTTTCTCGGTGGTGGCCTTGGCTTTTCTTCCAGTGATGTAAATTGGAAAAATCCTGGTGGTAAGGGACACATCCGTGGCTACTTCGCCACTTTTTATAGCACCTGGTACCGAGATGGATTTTATCTTAACGGCTCCTTGGTCGGGGGGGTAAATCGCTATAAGGTTGGTCGTCATCTTCTTCTTGGCGCAGTGATTGACCGAACTGCCTCTAATCATCATAATGGCTATGAATTTACCCCACATATTGGGATGGGATATGAGATTCCTTCCAAATCACTTACGCTACAGCCGTTTGTAGGTTTGGATTATTCTCATGTACATCAAGATGGTTATAATGAAACAGGGGCCAATGACCTTAATTTAAAGGTAAAAAGTCAGTCAGCAGAGATGCTACGCGGCGAAGCTGGATTCAATATATTTAAAACGCTTCCTTTTAAAGGAGGTAATTGGACACCCAAGCTTAAGCTGAGTTACATCTTGAAGGAACCAACAAAGAAAGGAAACATGCAAGTCGCGCTTCAAGGTCAGTCAACTTTCTTTGCAGTCAAAAGCTTTACACGTACCCGCAATCAGTTTTCTCCTGGCGTTGGTATGACATTCCACTTTAACTCGGGTGCCTATGTTGATCTACGCTATGATGCAGAACTTGATTCATCGTATAAGGCCCACGAAGTGGGGGTTAAAATCGGTTATGCCTTTTAGAGGATCTCTCAAGAAGATAGAATACTAACCAATAGGTCAGCATCCAGGAGGATATGCTGACCTATTTCTTTAAGGGGGTGCTGTAGTCACGTTCATGCAGATGGAATTCAGAAAAAGCTAAAAGACACGTATAAGAATTCTTAAGACTATACCTTTTTTAAAAATTTTATGCAGATTTTACTTTTATAGATTTCCTGGCTCTCCCCTACAGCAGGAGATAATAAAGGGTGACACAAATGCAAAGATGAACCCCAGCTACAACCAAATAACCTTTCTTTAAAGTGTAAATTAATTTATTTGAAGGATTTTACTCCAAATAACTATATTTCATGAGACATGGGTGACTTTTTGTGCTTATGTGGTTAAAAAAGCCGTAAGATGGCTGATTGGCGGCTTAAGCTACTCACTCTCCGCATAAGAGGTGGAAAAAATCTGGTATATACCCCAATAATGATAGTTTGAAACTGCCGTATGATATTATTCACAGCTTAGATAATCTGAGCTTAAAATGCTTCCATGCTTTTCCCTCCTTATGAGCTCTCTCTCCAGCCAATCATCTTAAAGATACAGGAACAATAAGGGTCTCACATTACATCTTACTCATTTCATTTGATGATACTTTTACAGTTCCTGAAATCTTAAAATCATAAATGATGCCAAGAAAAGGGATAATCCTCCATAAGAAAATATAAAGATATTTTGTAGGAAGAGATATGACAGCTAAAACTCTCAGTAGATTCAGACTTTTTGAAATCTATCTTTCAAATCTGTTAATTTAAACAAAAGGTTTCAGGAATCCTTTTCCTGGATTTGCACCTAATGTGAATGTCGAAGAGGACTTTCCCTAGGCAAAGCCCCATTGTTATTCCAATCTTGTTCCACACACTGAATATAGTCCTCATAAGCTTTAAGGCGATCTTTTTGAGGCAATTCTGAAAAAATGATTGATTGAGCTTGTTCATGAAAATCAAGAGAGCCCTGCCCTTGTATCTTTATTTTGTCATAAGCTGCTTTTAAAGAGGCACCAGTAGATCTTTCAAAACCAGCACTGCAAGCAACCACTCTATCTTCAAGTCGAGAATCACTTATATCAGGAGAAAAGGCACACCCACTTAATAACGTAAGGCTCGTTCCTATCCCTAAGTTTGAAATTTTAAAATTGACCATGAGGTTGCCTCACATATTATAGATAATTGAACATACCATGCATGCTTAAGGTTCAAAAAGTTTAATTTAACACGAATGGCTTAAAGAAGGTAGGTTAACCTTAATTTCTGGCTTTTGCGGACCTAAGTTCTGTGGAGTAAAAAGCAACTTCTTTAGAAATTTCAAGGAGAGGTTCGATATAGTCCTGGGCGATTTTTTCCTTACTGCTTTCTAAACTGTTCACCTCTTCCCGAATTATAGAATTAAGAGCAGCAAGATCCATAGGATCTATTTTTATTGAAAACATAGGCCCCTCATTACTCATTTGCATAGTTTCTGACTTATTAAGTTTATAAGCTTTTAATATCATTGAGAGATTAAATAATATTTTACTTGCCTCAGACGTAGTTGCCTCTCGCATAAATTTCGCATGTTGTGGTTTACTAAAATATTTACTGTCCAATAATCCAATAACCTGCTTTGCTTCTTCTATAATCTCGCTAGCAGGTCGAAGAGGTTTGGAGGGTGCAGACCATTCAGCAAGAGTGCGATTAAATTTAAGCTTGCTATAATCTTCCTCACTCATCTCTTTAGAAGCATTTATAGAGCTTGGATATAAATATGCGCATAAAAATAAAAAATATGTTAAAATTTTTTGAGTATTTTTTAAGTTTATATTATTCATTTTATTTCCCTTTTTTTTAATCTAAAATTTATATTATATTATATAATCATTTTACTTGATTGGCAATAAAGTAATACTCAGGCTTCTTCCAGGTAATTGAAGCAGGGTAGATTTATCATTGATTCCTGATACTTTAGATTGTAAAAATTTTGCGAGACGCTTTATGCTAAATGCCCTGCGCTCTGTCCCCACCGACTCTATTGTATCAGTTCAAGTCATTCCTCGATAATACTCCTTTTCCCTTCGCTAAGGAGTTTTTTAGGGTCTCTTCTATTGACACCCTCAAGCTGAGGCTTGTATGTAGATTAAAAAGAACGGTAATCTTGAAGAAAGTCCCTGCCACTTCATCGAAATCCATAAAACTTGCTCAATCTTTTATAGCCCATAACTATATAAATCCTTAATTTAAGGCATGTGTCTTCTTCTGCCGCACCCTTAATTTTCAGCCTACCTCCCTCTATTACAAGTACTTTTGGGAGAGTTT
>JACVCA010000162.1 GCA_016742295.1 Alphaproteobacteria bacterium
TGACACTCTAAAAAAGCTGGCATCTTCGCCTAGTGAGGATGTTGCAGGAGAGCAAGACATGGATCCATAATGGCGTGCGAGCGCCATTAGTGCTTTTCAGATTTAAAGAAAATAAAGAACTGCTTTGCTGTCGTCCGTAGTCTTGGGTACCGAGTTCCCGGTTAGTGGGCTGCTCGCTTTTGGTCAAGCGCGCTTGTTAAAAATAAAGATCCATTGACCAAGGCTTCTCTCTTAATTGTAATGAGTTAACCCTGCGGAGCTGTAGCTATGTACTTGACCCTTTTTTAAGAAAAGCTTATCAAGATTATAGGAGTTTCCATAGGAGGTTTGCATCATGAACCACAAATTTAAATACTATCTATTAGTTATTTTTGGGTTCATCTTAGCCCATGTTACCCCTACATCTTGTGCCTCTTCAAAGGTGCAAGCAACCTATGGTATTGCTCTACAGGGGAACCCTAAATACAAAGAAGGTCAACCTTTTGACTATGTCAATCCCAAGGCCCCAGTTGGCGGGCAAATTAAGATGGCTGTCACTGGGACATTCGATAGCCTTAATCCCTTTATAACCAAAGGCACGCCACCGGCCGGGCTCAGCTTATTTAGTGAACCCCTCATCTTTGAGCCCTTAATGATTCGCGCGAAAGACGAACCTTTTTCAATTTATGGACATCTTGCCGAGAGCGTTGAAGTTGCCACAGACCGCTCTTGGATTATTTTTAATTTACGTCCTGAAGCACGTTGGGCAGATGGTCAACCCATTACTGCTAAAGATGTGGTTTTTACCCATGCGCTTCTCAAAGAGAAAGGCAGACCCAATTTACAGCTGTTTTATTCAAAAGTCGCAAAAGTCAAAGAAATGGGTCCTCTTAAAATAAAATTTTCATTTAATAAAATTGAAGGCGAAGATCGTTATGATCCGGAGTTACCTTTGTTAATTGGTTTAATGAATGTACTTCCTAAGCACATTTTAGAAAACAAAGACTTTGAAAAGGTTTCATTGCAGCCTTTTATTGGCAGCGGCCCTTATAAAATTAAAGCCTTTAAGCCGGGGCATTCAATTACATACGAGCGCCGCGGAGACTATTGGGGGTGGCACCTTCCCTTAAACAAGGGACGTTATAATTTTAATATTGTTCAATATGATTTCTACCGCGATGAAAAGATTTCTTTTGAAGCTTTTAAAACCCATGAATATGATTTGCGGGGCGAACCAGATCCTGCTCGTTGGGTCACTTCTTACAATTTCAAAGCAATCAAAACCGGCCAAGTAAAAGCCATAGAGCTGCCGGTTGCACAACCTGTTGGTGTTCATGCTTTTGTATTTAACACCCGCAAACCAATTTTTCACGATCCTCGCGTCCGTGAAGCTTTGGCTTATGCTTTTGATTTTGAATGGCTCAATAAGAATATATTTCATAATGCTTATGTACGTCAGCGCAGTTTTTACGATAATACTGAACTTGCTTCTTCCGGACTTCCGCAAGGGAAAGAGCTTGAATTGCTTGAACCCTTTCGTAATCAACTTCCTGCAGAAGTTTTTACTAAAGAATATAACCCTCCATCTTTAGATAAATTAGGCAATACACGGAAGAATCTACATAAAGCCCGTGAGCTTTTAAAAAAAGCAGGTTGGGATTTAAGTAGGAAGGGTGCCATCAATACTAAGACGAAAGAGCCCTTCACATTTGAAATTCTCATTGCGCAACAACAAGTGATTGATGAAAAAATTGCGCTTGCCTTTATCCGTACCTTAAAGTTATTAGGCATTCACGCGCGTTTGAGACTTGTGGATAGTGCTCAATATGAAAATCGGCGAATGACGTTTGACTATGACGTGCTTTTAAATACAGCTTGGGGAGCAACGTGCTCACCCGGCCGCGAGCAAACCTTTTACTTTTCTACAAAAGCTGCTGATGAACCGGGGAGCCGTAATTATCCGGGAATCAAGAGCCCTGCTGTAGATTACCTGTGTGATATCTTGGCAACGGCTCAAGATCGTTCAACCTTGGTAGCAGCTGCACGTGCTTTAGATCGTGTATTGCTATGGGGACATTACATTATCCCCTTTGGTTATCGGAATACAGCTTATTTAGCGTACTGGGATAAATTTGATCACCCTCCTTTTAAACCTGAAATTCCTATCCAGATCAGCACCTGGTGGGCTAAAGACGTTAAAATTGAATTGAAAAAAGGAGAGTGACCCTGTGGACTTACAAGGAAATTCTTCAAAGAACCACCCTTATCATCTGGTAGACCCTAGCCCCTGGCCCTTTGTGGGATCGTTGGCAACTCTTGTTTTAACAATAGGTACCGTTCTTTTTATGCATGAACATGGACCATGGGTTTTGCTTGCAGGCGGTAGTTTTTTGATTTTTACCTTATTTGGTTGGTGGAAAGATGTAATTTGTGAGGCAAGTCTTAATCAGCATACTCCTGAAGTTCAACAAGGGTTTCGGTATGGTATGGCGTTTTTTATTGTAACTGAAGTTATGTTTTTTGCGTCCTTCTTCTGGGCTTACTTTCATGCGAGTCTCTTCCCTACTGAAGTCATGGGAGGGGTTTGGCCCCCCAAAGGCATCAAGACGCTTGATCCTTTTGGTTTACCTTATTTCAATACCCTAATTTTACTGCTCTCAGGGACAACATTGACGTGGGCTCATTTTAGTCTGCTCGAGGGAAATATCAAAGATACATTGACTCAAATTGCCTATACAATTCTTATAGGCTGGATTTTCCTGTGCATTCAATTTTACGAATACTCTCATACAACATTTGCTTTTAAAGGCGGGATTTATCCTTCTACATTTTTTATGGCTACCGGGTTTCATGGGTTACACGTTTTTATTGGGACTCTCTTTCTTGTCGTTTGTTGGTTTCGAACTCGTCGCGGACATTTCACAGCCACTGACCATTTTGGGTTTGAAGCGGCAGCTTGGTATTGGCATTTCGTAGACGTTGTTTGGTTGTTTTTATTTATCAGTATCTATTGGTGGGGTTCCTGAGCCCCGTGAATTTACAAAAAGGCTTTTCAAAAGGTTTTATCGGCATCACGCTTATCACTCTCTCTATTGTCCTTATTTGCCTCTTATTGGGATTTTGGCAGATACAGCGTCTACATTGGAAGGAAGGCCTTTTATCTTCACTGACAGAGTCTAACTTGTCCTCTTTCGAACCCATTGAAACTGTGATTGCTCATTACAAAAACACAGTTGCTCCTAACCTTACAAAAGTCCGTTTAAAAGGTGTTTATCGTCATGACCTTGAAATAAAACTTATCCCTCGCACCCTTAAAGGGACTTCCGGGGCTCATCTCTTAACACCCTTCGTCTTCTCCTCCGGAAAGTTCGTGCTGATTAACCGCGGTTGGATTCCAGATTCTCAAAAGCAAACAATACACATTAAAAGACCTCAAGGAGAACTTGAAGTTTTTGGTTATGTCCGCCACCCAACTGCTGCGAGTAAGATATCTCCCAAAAATGATGTCTTGAAAGGTACCTGGTTTAATGTCAATGTTATGGAAATTTCAAAATTTCTTAGCAGCAACGATAAAACTCTCATCCAAAAAATGTTACCTTTTTATGTTATGCAAAAACCAGACAAAACCTATGAAGGTTATCCGGTTCCCCTTGATCTGCTTTCAAGCCTCCCCAATCATCACCTTCAATATGCATTCACATGGTTTTTCCTAGCCTTTGGCCTTCTTTTAGGCTACATAGGAT
>JACVCA010000163.1 GCA_016742295.1 Alphaproteobacteria bacterium
AAGATTAGGCTAGAGCCCTTGAATTGTATACTAGGGCAGCGCGGAAAGGAGAAGCAGGTGCACAATTTCAGTTAGGGCTAATGTATCAATATGGTCAAGGGGTTGCGCAAGATTACTCTCTAGCTTTGAAGTATTATACTAAGGCAGCGTGGAAAGGAGAGGCAGGCGCACAATATCAGCTAGGGCTTATATATAAAGAAGGCCAAGGTGTTAGACAAGATTATGCTAAAGCCCTCAAGTCCATTAACAGAGCGAGCGAGCAAAATTATGCAGCTGGGCATAACCTCCTAGAATTTATGAATCAGCATGGCCAATGCGTTGTACAAAATTATGTTAGAGCTTTTGAATGGTTTAACAAGGCTGCACAACAAGGTCATGTAGCTGCCCAGAGTCAGTTAGGGTTCATGTATCAACATGGGCAAGGTGTTGCGAAAGATTATATTAAAGCCTATGAGTGGTATAATAAAGCTGCGGAGAAAGGAGAGGCAGGCGCCTGCTACAAGTTAGGAGTCATGTATCAACATGGGCAAGGTGTTGCGAAAGATTATACTAAAGCCTATGAGTGGTATACTAAGGCTGCAGAGCAAGGAGAGGCAGGTGCGCAATATCAATTAGGGGTTATGTATCAACACGGTCAGGGCGTTATACAAGATTATGGTAAGGCTTTTGAATGTTTCAACACGGCTGCAGAGCAAGGAGAGGCAGGCGCACAATATCAGTTAGGACTGATGTATCAATATGGACAAGGAGTTAAAAAGAATCCTCTTATTGCCTTAAAATGGTTTCAGAAGGCTTCAGGAAAAAATCATGCTAATGCATTGGTCTGGTTGGGAAAATTCTATTTATTTGGGTGGGGAGTAGAGATTGATTATAAGCAAGCTTTAAATTGTTTTAAAAGAGCATCACGCATAGAAGAAGGGTGTGCCTATCAGTGGCTTGGATTTATGTATCAACATATTTTTCAAGAACCAGGAAATATTGTAAAGGCCCATAGAAAGTTTAAAAAAGCATTTAATGATTACGAAAAAGGTTCAAAGCTTAATAACGCTAGCGATCAACGAGATCTTGGCATTGCATACCTTAAAGGAGAAGGTGTTGCTCAAGCTTTGACTTTAGCTCGCCATTGGTTGAGTGTTGCAGCTGAGAAAAATGAATCTACTGCGCAAGCTTATTTAGGGTGGATGTATAAAGAAGGATGGGGTGGAGAGCAAGACTATAACCAAGCTTTAATATGGATCGAAAGTTCTGCTGCCAAGGATGAAGCAGCTGGCCTTTACCACCTAGCCTTATTGTATAGGGATGGAGAAGGAGTTATTCAACATGATCAGAAGGCTGTTGAACTCTTACATAAGGCTGCATCTTATTGGCAGAAAGACGCTGAATATACGCTAGGTTGGATGTATGAACAGGGACGAGGTGTTCCTCAAGACCTGCAACAAGCAAGATATTGGTATCAATTAGGTGAAATACATTATGCTGATGACGCGCTTTATGCAATTGGACGCGCCTATGAATATGGTCTTAATGTAGCCCCAGATCACAACAAAGCTATAGAATGGTATGAAAAAGCTACGGCCCTATTTTATGAACCAGCAAGAAAGAGATTAACCTTTTTAAGAGGCAAAGATTATATCCTCCCTAGGAATAGATTTGACGAGTCTTTACTAGGCAAAACAAAAGCTTCCCAGCAACAGAGATTCCATGCCTCTACTTCTCAATATCTTTTAACAGTACCTTCTTTAAAAGCACTGAGCCTTAACAAGATTTCAATGATGATAAAAAACTATCCAACTGAGGAACAAGCCTTTAAGGTTATCGAGGAAAATTTAGCAATGTTATCATCGAGCCCTTCTCTTAATAAAGAATACATGCAAATGATCTTGCGACTTGGCCATTAAACTATAAAAACAACCTCGATTTTTTTGAAGTAGATATTTAATTATGCATACGTGTCATAATGAGATGGTGGGCGACAAGCTGCTATGAAACTTACTCTAGACAGCTCAGGCCGGGAAGTTTCCGGCTGTGTGGCTTAAATCATTTAGTAATACAAATAGAAGTCTTCTTATAAAAAAGATAAGCTTTAAATCTATCTGTGAAGGAGCAATAGATACTACAACAGCATCAGGTGAATTGATGTTTAACATATTCTCAGCTCTTTCTCACTTTAAATGAAGTCTTATTATTGAACGAGCTCGTGCAGGTTCATCAGCAGTAAGAGAAAGAGACAGAGTAGGAGAAGGAAGCCAATCCAAAGTAATGACTCTGAGGTATGAACAACTAAAAGGAGACATGAAGACAAAAGTTTAGAAATAGTTGAGCTCTGTCGTATACTGAAATTTTCTAGAGCAACATTTTATAGGTACTTGCAAAAATCAGCTGCTTAAAGAGTGATTGATGGGTCAATATTAAGGACTTTGTTGCAAGAAGATTAATTTAAGAACATAAAAATTGATTTTATTGAAATTGCTTAAAAATGAATATGTTTAACATCAATATATTAATTACAAAATTGAAATTTTGGCAATAAAGTCCTGTTCTTTTTTAGACGAAATGTAATCTCTTGTACAGTATAGACTTTACATTATATTAGTTGGCTGATTTATGGTAAATTCATACTAATCTTTATGCTTATATAATTAGACTCAACTTAAGGAGGATAGAGGATGAGCCTTAACCAGAGAAGTTGGATATTAAGGGTCTATTTCGTCATTGCCTTCTGGGTATTATCTGAAGTCAATGCGACACACGATCTAAATGATAAAGAAGCCTGTTTAGCTTCTTCATTTAATTATTATCCTCAAGCTAAGCGTCAGCGCACAGGAAATTTTGATAAAGGAGATCAGTGGGCTTCAGTAGATGAAAATAAAAGAGAAGCAGAGTCAGTTGGATTAAACTCTTTACCTGAAGAAGTAACATTTAACGTTCTAGGGCTTTTACCAGAATTAGATCTTCTAAATATTCGATTAGTAAGTAAAGACCTTCGTAGAATAGCAACCGAATCTTTCGCCAAATATTATGCACGGCAGCTTTATGGCATAAATACCTATAAATTTGATCTTTTTTGGTATGAACAGTCTATTGTTAAGCATTTAAGAGTTCACTTTAAAGGTTTACATGAATTAGGGTTAATTAAGAAAGCTGACCTTACCTCTTTTGATATGCAATGGGTGCGTTACAGGCTGCAAGCTCAATTATGGCAAGGAAGATCTATAGAAGCTACACTTAAGTCTAGGATAAAATATTTAAAGTTTTTAAAGCAAAGAGGAAAGCAACAAGAAGATAAAGCATTTTGTAATAACCTTTTAAAGCAAGAGCTCATAAGATTAAAAGTTAAAAAAGTTGATTCTTATCGAGAAGAGTTACTTTATGCCAAGTTATTTATGTATGGAGAAAGATTAGAGGAGGGAATGAATTCTCTACTCAGGTTAGAACGAGTAAATGATATATATGCTTGTATTAAGAAAGACCCTTGGTTAAGCCATTTTTATTATAAATATGATTTAGGTCTAACTAACGCAGCTTCCAATGAATGGGAGGAGGAAAAGTCAGAATTTCTAGAGAATCAGGCAGATTTATTGAGTACAGATTCATACCTTAATGAAGATATACTAGTTAATAGTCTAAAAGCTCAATATAGGCTTGCCAGGATAGATGAGGTAGGGAAAAGAGG
>JACVCA010000164.1 GCA_016742295.1 Alphaproteobacteria bacterium
CCTTAATGCTTTTTCATTTAATTCGCGCTCCTGGGTCTGAATGAGATGAGTGTTAAAAATATGTCTCAGCTCAGAGCCTGCTTGTGCTTGAGCCACTTGCATTTCAAGGGATGCCGGTTTACTTTGTCCTACTTTGGATGGTGAGAGCTTCTCTTGCTTGCCGGTTATTGCCATGGTATTCCCGCGCAGCTTTTCAGCACTTAACCATGTTACAACATCCTCTTTGTACCTATTTCCTTTTTCATGCGCCGTATTAGAAACTGCGATTTCAGCCAACTCTTCTGGAATGCAATGATTCAAGCTAGCATCAACATACAGCTTGTTTTCCTTTTCAGTCCATAATAACTTGGCTCGCTCAGCTTCACTGAGACTGTCTTCATTTGGAAAGATGATATCAGCTGTACGCCTTTCACCGAGGAAGTGATCACACACCTTTTGCCAACTGCGTTTTGAGACATACTTTATGGCCTCTAACTGATTGTCAACTCGGTTTAAGACCTTAGTCAAGAGTCGGTCGTCGTCTTTCATTAAGGCATAAGCTTGATCTGAGCTCAAATAATCAATCCCCATAAGCTTCTCATTCATGCTCGAAAGTTTGTTCATAAAGATTTCATCACGCCAGAAATCAAGTTTTGATCCAAATACTTTTAAAGATTCTTTATGGCGGGTCATACTTACATAAGCCAGGTTCCGGTACATCTCCCGTGACGCTAAAAGAAAGCATTTATCTGCATCAGCGCCTTGGGTCTTATGAATGGTTGCCGCCCAGCCTTGATCAAAGTACGGATACAACTTAGGTGCAAAAGAAATTATTTTATTATCACCCTCTTTAGGGGTTCCATCGACTTGCACCTGGACCGTTTGGCAGTTTAAAGATGTTACTGTTCCTAGTGTACCGTTACTCACGCCCAAACCTTTATCATTACGGGTAAACAGCAAGCGATCTCCTACGGCAAAATGTCGTTCTTCTTTAAAGGTAATTTTGTCTTTAAAGTCATTTTCATCCTGTCTGTGAATCGTATAGAGATAATCCTCTTTACCAATCTTACCTTCTTGCTTAAGCAAGGCCCGTACGTCCTCATTCATACTGCGCGCGTCTTGGTTAGTAAAAGCAAACATAAGATGAGACTTTTCAGGATGGGCTTTGAGTGAGGTTAAAAAGGTTTCAATAACCTTTTGTTTGGTCAAAGCTTTTATATCACAAACATGCCTGTCTTGATGTTCGTTAAGTTGAGGTAAATCCCACTTAATCTCTAGGGCCCTTGCTTGCTGCAATTGCTGCTGTTTTGGTAAAGAGCGATCTACAAACCATAAGGCAAAGACTTGCGGATCAACCCCTAGTTTTTTCATAATAGATTTGCAGTCATTGAGATTATCGTGCATGTGCTTTACACACTCATCTCGCCTTGTTTTCCACTCCTGATAGAGCTCAAAATCTTGATGGCCGGAAAGTTCCTGAAAGGATAGCCTATGGCTAAAACCCATTTCCTTAAAGTCATCCAACATACTGTGATAGATATTGCCTGCAACACGCCTTGAGAGGTTATAAAGCTCAACCACACCCCGATGATCTTGATTATCCTTTAAGGCTTTAAGTTCAGGAACCTTCTCTTCAACAAACTCAATACAATCTTTCTTGTAATAAGCTTCGATAGCTTCACGGGTTTTAAGTTGGCCAAACAGCTTTGTAGCTTCTCGTTGCCAATCTTCTTTCTGCCTTACAATGGTCTCAAGCTTGGCAACACCTATGCGCTCTGTTACCAAGCGTAATGCTGCTCCCGCCTCAACAGGTTGAAGCTGTGCGCCATCTCCTACAATGACTGCTTTAACGCCCAGAGTATTCACGGCATTTAAAAATTCTTCAAAACGCTCGGTATTCACCATCCCTGCTTCATCAAGCATCAGGACGGACTTTGAAGAATATTGGCATCGGCCTGATTCAAATTCGTGTAAGAACTTATGTAGGGTCTTTGATTGAATCCCAAGTTGCTCGAGGTTTTGGGAGGCTTTTCCTGTAGGTGCCAACCCATACACCCGGTAGCCTTCTGCTTCCCATATTTCTTTTGCTGCTTTTAAGGTTGTGGTCTTGCCTGCCCCTGCATATCCCACAACACAAGAAAGTTGATCACTATTAGTCAGATGATGGATAGCCGCCTTTTGATCAGCTGAGAGCCCGCCATATTCGGCAAGTTCTTGATCATAAGCGGTAATGAGTCTATCAATATGCTCTATCTTCACCGGATGGCTTTGCACTTTACCCAACTGCTCTCCAAGCCGTACGAGATTTAGTTCAGCTTTGAGCATCGCTCGGGTCGTATAGACAGCCCCTTCTTTTTCTTGAGTGCCATTCATTTGCACTGTACAAAGTAGCATCAACTCGCGCGAGTTCTGGAGTTTAGCCTCAAGCTTTTGGTACAAAGCCGCGTCGTCGACATACCTGGCAAGAATCTTCTGAACATCCCCCCACATAAAGGTTGCTTGGTTCTTGGTGGTAATCTCAAGTACTACTTCAGGTCTACGGATGATCCGGTAAAGGTTTTTGAGCTTGACCTCTTGAAAAGCTTTGACCTTATCTAAAATAGGAACGGATTCTGTTTTGCCTGTCGGATCTTTTGAAGCCTGTTGGTGTTGGAGACGACGTTCCATTTCCTTGACGCCTTTACCTCGCTTAGGCTGCCCTTCAAGCTCAATACCGCGATCTTTATTTGAACGATGATCAATAGTGCTTTCAAAGCCATTTAGCTTAAGATGAAAATTGGTATAAGTAGCCCACTGCTCACGCCACTGCAGCAATTGTGTTTTGGTATTCCAAGCCCGTTCTTTATGAGCTGATAGGCCATGTTCTTCTAAGCGACGCGTCAATAATAAAGCATGGCAATGAGGTTTATATTCCGCAGTCTCTTCCTCGGTATCCAGGTGAAAATTAGCCAGCACGGCTATACCTAATCTACAACACTGGTCTTGTAAAAACTCTCTTGCTAAAGCGAAGTTTTGCTCATCTGTAAATTCCTGCGGCAAGGCAAATTCCAGCTCACGATACACTTGTGCGTCTTTACGCTTTTCTGCATCCTCAGCCAAATCAATCAACTTCTGCACACCACCCTGACGGTCTTCGGTAATGAGATTTTGTAAATTATTGGCCCACTGCGGTGCACCCTCAGGTAACAACAGCTCTACGTACTGTACGGGCTTACTGCGGAAATCAAAACTTTTACCAGTGTGTTGATCAACCAGTTTGCAGCCAGACCTATAAGCTGCAGCTCCTACAGTGCTGCGACTTGAACGGGACAGTATCTTCGCTGACATATGATAAATGGCCATGGGCTTGTGTCTCATGCATAAATGCGTGTTCCATTTTGCCCGTTTGACCTAGGCCGCTTGCGGCCAAGTGCTCATTGCAGTATGCAATGTATAAGCGCGCTTGTAAAGATTTTATTTGGGTTATCTTATTGAATATTCTTGTATTATTTGAGATTAATTAATCTATATCTATCATTCTCAGATGTCTGAAGTCACTTTAAATTTTTCAGATGAAGAAGATCCATAAAAGGGTGACGCACGAGGGAGGTTATCCCTTGTGCTTTGAACTTATCGTGAGTTACATATTAATTTCTTATAGGTTATAAGCTACAATTTAGAAATGAAAGAAGATGGCTT
>JACVCA010000165.1 GCA_016742295.1 Alphaproteobacteria bacterium
TAATAGGGGAGAGCTGGATAAGCAGTAGCTGTTGCCAACTACCACTCTCCTAAGAACCGTGCATGAAAGTTTCCCCTCACACGGCTCAGGTCTTTCAAAGGCCATTCGATGACCCGGTTATCCGATTGATGCTTCTGGGAACGTTAAGATTTAAGGAGCTTTCCTTTTGATCTTTATTACAAACTTTCCTTTTAAAACAATTCCGTTTTAAGAAGTATTCCTTAAATTGAGGATCATAAGGATTTGCCTCTGCTTTTATCTTGACATGTCTGCGAATGGGAGTTTGTGATGCCGTAAATAGATCTAGGAAGGAATGTTGCCCTTTCTTATCTTTTACGGCAACCGAGAAGATCCATCGTCGTAAGCCTTGTGAACGAAAATATTTCTTGTATTTCCATTCAGCACTTTTCTCCGGATGTCTTCTCTTGACCCATTGCATGATTGCCTTGAAGATGTAATGGTCAACATAGCTGAAAGTCTTTTTAGCCGCCGCATGTTGGAAATACTTCGCCCAGCCTCTAATTTTAGAATTGAGTTGCCGAATGAGGTCTTCCGTCTTTGCGGTTGGCTGAGATTTGATAAGTATCCGAATATCCTTCAAGAAAGCTTTGACATTTTTCTTAGAAGGTTTACTAAGAAACTTTCCCTTGTACTTTCGTACATGGAATCCGAGGAAATCAAATCCCTTGTCCACGTGCGTGATAAGGGTTTTCTCGGATGAGAGTTCCAGACCACGTTCCTTTAAGAAAGAAACCACGAGGGGCATAACTTTATGCTCAAGAACTTCTTTTGAAGCTCCTGTGATGATAAAATCATCCGCATAAAATATCCCGTTTACTTTGTCTTTTCCAGAAGTTGCCTTTTTAAGTGCTTCTTCAAGGCCACTGAGGGCTAAAACCAGTAAGGCAGGGGAAATAATTCCGCCCTGTGGTACTCCATTAAAGGTAGGATAAAAAGTCTTTTCTTTTATGTAACCGGCAGTAAGCCACTTGGAAAGAAGTATTTTATCCACGAGGATATTGTTTTCTAACCAAATAGCAGAAAGGTTGTCGAAACAGGCGCGAATATCTCCCTCAAGAATCCAAGGTGCCGATGATTCCCGAGCGAGTGTGTTAAAGCACTGCTCAATCGCGTCGGCTGTTGAACGTTTCGGCCGAAAGCCGTAAGCATTCTTGTCCGCCTTTGTCTCTACTACTGGCTCTAGGGCGAGGAGATGCAAAGCTTGCATACTCCTATCGATCATAGAGGGTATTGAGAGAGGTCGACGTCCTTTATCTTTAGGAATATATATTCGACGCAGTGGTTGAGGTTGGTAACCTCGCCTCTGTAACAACGTTACTGCGTGCATCTTCTGTTTTGGCGTTCTCCAGAGAACACCATCTACTCCAGGAGTCTTAGCACCTGGATTTGAAACCACTCTCTTGACTGCCAAGAGTTTGGCTGAAAGAGAGTGTGTTAAGAGCCATTGCAAAGCTTTTACTTTACCATAGCGCTTTTCTCGGACAGCCTTTGCAATACGCATTTGCAGCCGTTGTACTTCTTTGCTAATATGTAGCCAGTTATTTGCATGCCATGTTAACTTGGAAGCTGAGGATGCACCAGTCAATGTTAAAGACCTTGCTGTCATTTGCTTTTCCTCATACCAACGGTTCTCCATATTCTCTTGCAAAGAAAGACCAACCAGACGTGGGCCCATTTTCATGTCGGATAACGTTTAAATCCGTATCTACTCCATTATAGAGCAGCATTCGCTTTTTCTGGTATCCCAAACCTACATAACCATAGGTATACCTCACGGCATACTGTCCCTTGCAGGAGCTATGCAGGGTTTCCACGTTCCGTTTTGAAAAGTATGCTGGGGTAGGTGCCTGTTTTCGACCGGGAAATATAATGACCACGAAGATGTTAAATAGAGACATTCTTCCAATTTCCTTACCATTTTGGTTCAAGCGTATTAACTACTTCCGCTTGCTCACTTTAACGATCTTTATCACAGATTCAGTTACCTTCACCTTACCAGCTTGCTCGCACTTACCCAGTTTGTAGTTACCAGGAGGGACTTCTTCTCACGATTCAGTCCTCGCATGAAACTCATGCTTTGTACTTTGTTAGAGCCGCTCTTTATTCAGACTCCTAGCATCATCCGGTGGTACGAATGGTTCCCTCTTTAAAGTGGGGAACAACTCTTTAAAACAGCCTCGTGTCGCAGCTATTCAAAACTGTGGAGGAATTTATCAATAAACATACATAATTTTAATAAGCCACAAATCATTAAGAAAGGCGGAAAGCCTGCTTTTGCTGTAGTGCCTTATGATGATTATGAAGTATTACTTAATACTCTTGAAGAACTTTCCGATATTCATGACTATCAAGTTGCCATGAACTCTGATACTGAAAGCGTTCCAGCTACTCTCGTCGACCGTCTACTTAAAGGTGACAATCCACTTAAAGTATGGCGTGAGCATCGTAATCTAACTCAGCAAAAAATTGCACAAGCTGCAGATATATCTATCCCGTTTTTATGTCAACTTGAGACAGGAAAAAGACAACCCTACTTAAAAACATACCAAAAACTCGCAAAAATTCTTCAGGTAAGTATAGATGATCTCATCCAAGAGGAAGACAAATAAAATTATTTTGTAGGCTCCCTCCCCTACTTACCTTAAAATACCTCTAATTAATTTTAAAATTCAAAGATTTTGTAATATCTAAATTGGTCCGTATTACAAGAGTAAAAATAAGATGTGTAGCTTTATCAAGGTAGATTGCATTATAATTTATGATAAACTTAAAGCTGAAGAAATATCATTAATTGAAAACCTTCATCGGGAAGATCTTCATTCTATTTAACTTGAACAAGTTTATGCTCAACTTCAAATCAAAGAAAAGTTTTAAAACTCTGTTAATGGAGATAATAAGTGTCCTATAAACTTTCTTATCCAAGTTCGCTATGGCGAACTTTCAATGCACGCTACTATAGTTCATAAGGTTATCCTTTCTTGTTTTGATTAAAGTTTACCAACTCCATCAAAACGGATAACCTTACTCCTTTCAAGAAGTCTCACATTTATTCCAATTTACTTTTACTAGCTCTGTTTTCCTAGAGCCTTCTTTTTAGGTTTTATCCCCTCTCCTACTCGCTTTTTCTTATTTATTTTCATTCACACAAATATGTTGAAAAAATTAAACTTAAAGATTGATTTATTTTATACATATAATTTTTCTTACCCAATGATTTTTAATTTTTTTATTTCTGGCCATATCTCCTTTTCAAAATGAATTTTTAAAAATCCATTACGGAATGGGCTATTTTCATCATTTAAATATTCAGGTGGACATATTGCACCAAGCTGTTCAACACTTAACTTAGATTTCCACTCTTCAAACGCGAGGTTTAATGCTTCCTTTTCCTGTCCTAAACGTCTTGCTTCCAATTCATGGTGCTTTTGAATATATAATCTCATTGCTTTATCCTGAGATGATTCATAGTTTTCAGGAGGTAGATATGGTTCTCCCTTTCTTAAAATACCCATGAAGAAATTTAATGGTCCAACTTTTAGATTATTTCCTTTATTGTTATAGTCGAGGTCGAAAGCAAACGCCGCTATTG
>JACVCA010000166.1 GCA_016742295.1 Alphaproteobacteria bacterium
GATCTATACAATTAATTATTAAAATGGCTATAATAATAGTAAATTTGAACCGGTTCATATTTATTCTCTGTTCATAAAAATAGGTAAAAAAAGGATATTATAAATTATCCCTTATACCAAATAATTTCACATAAAATTACTATATTTTTATAAAAGTCCGTTTTTGTTCTTGAGACATTTGACTAAAAATAGGTAGACGGTCAAGAAAAAGGCATAGAGGTGAATTATGACAATAAATTACTATAAGAAATTCGACTCTAAAGTTTTTATCAGGAATGGTTTTGTTAGGAATTTAGAATAATACCCTTGCAAGAACTGTAGAGGTAATTTTACACACACTAAAAGGCGAGAAGTTTACCCTATGCTTAGAGCTTTTGGACTAGTTCTCTATGAAATGTGCGGTGTTTCTATGAACAAGATTGCAAGGCTAATTGAAATAAGTAGCGTTGCAGTTTTGAAATGAATTAAGAAAGAAGTGTTTAAATTGAGGAGAGTACTCCTCATGCAAAATGCAAGATCGTGATAATTGATGTGGCATTTTGTGAATGGAAAAAAATTTTGGCTCTGGAAAGCCATTGATGGTATATCATGCCGGGAACTGGTTAATCGTGGCGATTTATGCTGCAAAAGGTTAATTGATCGAGTTGATGATGGGAAATGTGCATTTGCAACAGATGACTGGGCATGTTTCTATCAGCTTTTATCTGAAGACTGTCACTTTCCAGCAAAGACTTAACGTTTCCTATTGAACCTTCTAATAGCGATACCCGTCATCGTCTTGCTCGATTTATTCGTAGAACTAAAGCCTCTAGCAGAAGTCTTGCCATAGGCCATAACAGCTTGAAGTTAACCCACCACCAGATAATCTCAGCTTAAATCTTACGTTACCATAGTTTTCACCTAGTAGATACGCTGAATTCAAGTATTAATATTATTCATAATGTGTCCACATCCTTAGAATATTTACGATACCTTCTTTCTTTCGCACCTGATAGACAATGCGATGCTGAATATTAATACGTCTTGAATAAGAACCCTTAAGGTTACCAAGCAATTTTTC
Source organism: Alphaproteobacteria bacterium (assembly GCA_016742295.1). GTDB lineage: Bacteria > Pseudomonadota > Alphaproteobacteria > JAGOMX01 > JAGOMX01 > JACVCA01. The sequence goes on from JACVCA010000166.1 coordinate 1,061, forward strand.
ATAAGGAGGAGGGTTATAATAAGGATCTGCTTCCAGAAGGTTTAATATAGTTGTTACTTTTTCTTTGAGTCCTGCTTCTTTTACCTTTTTAGCATCCTTGAGTGCTTGCTTGGTAAACCTTATTTTATACATGCTTTACCAATCGAGTTTTTCAATTAATTCCTCGGAAGGAGTTTTCATACCTTTGATAATAGATTCAGCCATACCTGGAATAGAGGTCAGGTAGAGGGTTTCTTGAATAGCACGCCAATCTTCTTCTCCAATTAATACAGCACTATGCTTTTTACCTTTAATAAAGGTGGGTTCATGGCTGGTATTGATTTGATCAATCAAGCGATAAAGATTAGATCTTGCTTCACTTGCAGTTAATATTGTCATATGGATATCTCTTTGGTTGGTCTATGCTATTAGCGTACGCTATTACGTACCAAATAGCAATTAAATATTTGCGGCTCAACGTAGAGGAAACAAGTTGATAGCAATAGGAGGGATAGTATTTTAAAAGGTATATTTTAGGAGCAGAAGGGTTTAACCTAGATTAAGTCTATTCAGAAAGAAGTACTTAAGGCAGAAATTCTTCGGTGCATAAAGCAAACTGTTACTTCTAATTCAAAATCCCATATAAAATAAAATTAGGGACTTGAAAAATAGGATGTTTAAGTTGCAGTAAATGATAATTTATTAAAATTGACCTTCTTCTTGTATAATGGCTCTAGTTTTAAGTTAGTATCAAAGATCAATTGGCTTCACACTGAAAATTGATCAGGAAAAAGAGCCAGTAAGCTTTATATTAATAAGTAAGAGGAAAACTTATGGACATTAAAGAAAAGACCTGGCTCTCAGCCTATAGACTTATCATTACTTTTATCAGTATTTTATCTAGCTTATCTCTACCTGGCCTTGCTTCTAAAAGCCCAAATGAAGATATGACTTCTCTTCCTTTAAAAAGAAATCGGGCACTCTCTACACTTTCCTCTAGTAAAAGTATAGCGAACACTGAAAGTTATATTTGTTTTCTTCCTCCTGAGCTTATAGTAATGTTTATCTCTCCTCTTTCAAGAAAGGATCAGAGTAGCGTGAGATTAGTCTGCCACGAAATGAAGAGCGTGATTGATGGCTGTGTCTGGCCCTTACAATCAACAAGGATAAAAAGGGAGCGCCTCTCTTTAGTTATTGATCAGATTAAGCTTCTTCCATTTAGGTCTTTAACCCTTAGATTCAATAAATGGAAGAATGAAGATATCTGGGCATTGTCAGGATTTACTAACCTTACTTCTCTTAATGTGGGTCATAATAGAATAGGAAATGTAGGGGCAAAGGAGGTGGCAAAACTTTCTAATCTCACTTCCCTTAATATAGCGCTTAACAAAATAAGTACTGTAGGGGCAGAGGAACTGGCAAAACTTTCTAATCTCATTTCTCTTAATATATGGGGTAATGAGCTAGCTAATGCAGGCTTAGAGAAGTTGGCAAAGCTCTCTAGCCTTACTTTCCTTAATATAGGATACAATCAGATAGATGAAGATACAGGAATTAAAGCTTTAACCCAGCTCACTAATCTTACTTCTTTCAGTGTAGGATCTAATCAACTAGGAGATGCAGGCATTGATGTATTGACAAAACTCATTAATCTCACTTCTCTTAATATAGGAGGTAATCAGCTAGGATTTAAAGGTGCAGGAGAGCTGATAAAGCTTACTAACCTTACTTCTCTTAATGCAGGGTATAATGAGATAGGTGCTACAGGAGTTGAGGCATTGACAGGGCTTAGTCTTCTTACCTCTCTTACTCCACAATTAGTTAGGCGTTGGAGCTATTGAGGAGCTGACAAAGCTTTCTCTTGAAAAAGGGTATAATCAGCTAGGTGCTGCATAAGATGAAGCGTTAGTAAAGCTCTCTGATCAGGGGGTAAAGTGATTTATTAGCTCATTTAGCCTAGATATGACTATCTAATGAAGGGTTGTCCGCCAAAATGCTGGGTGTGTTTTCTACTTTGATGTTAGATGTAGCTGTCTATATATTGACTTGGTCGCATATAATGCCATCAGTTGGTCTGTTAATATTAAACTGAAACTGGAGATATTTTATGCGGCAAGATCACTTACAATAACGCCTAACACATCTCAGAATAATCTCTCCTTGGCAATCACGTCATTTAAACTCTATAATCTCAGAGAGCCTACTTTTTAAGAATTTGTGAAGGAAATCTAAACTTCTTACAGCAGTGCCTTATTAATAATAGATAAGCCTTTCAAGAAAAAAGGAGAGAGGGTATTTATTGTCATCTTGTTTAAAATAAAACCATTTAGCACAAAATGCTGAGAGCTTCAATTGACCTTAATACCAAGAAGCTTTACAAAATAGACTGCGTAACTTCAGTCAAAACTAATTTATTTTTAGAGAAGGACTATAATAATGAAATTTTATTCACATATAATTCTAAGCGTTATTCTAAATTTTTTCATACAGTGGGACTATCTTTATGCTACAGATATGGACATTGAGAATTATGATCTAAGAATATTCCAATTTAA
>JACVCA010000167.1 GCA_016742295.1 Alphaproteobacteria bacterium
CCCTTATAGGTTCTCAATTTGGGGGCGGTTCTGGCCAGCTGATTGGCACAGCGATTGGCGCTACAGCTGGGGCTATCGGTGGCGGTTATGTCGGCAAGCAACTTGATGATGATGACAAGAAAAAGTAATTTAATCTTTGAGATAAGGACGTGCAAAGCTTCCAATCACGCCTCGTAAGGTTTTAACTTCTTGAGAGGTTAAAGATAAGCGCTGAAAGATATTACGGATGTTACGTACCATCACCGGCCTTTTATGCAGTACTCTTAAAAAGCCGGTACGATCAAGTTCACTTTCAAGTTGATCAAAAAAATCTAAAAGCTCAGATTTTGAAGCAAGCGGAGGTTGTGATCTTAAGGGCTTTCGATTACCTTCAATATTCAAAGTCTGAAACCATTCATAAGCCATAATTAATACAGCCTGCGCTAAATTAAGGGAAGTGAAATCAGGATTTAAGGGAATATGAATGAGCCCATTGACTAAACTAAGATCATCATTTTCTAACCCCGTGCGTTCGGGCCCAAATAAAATTCCTACTCGTACATCTTTTGCAATTGCATCATGTAAAGCTTCAACAGCTTGCTTAGGTGTAAACGTGGGCTTATTCATATCTCGCATCCGAGCAGTGGTTGCATAAACCAAATGAAGATCGGAAATTGCTTCTCGAGTGGTCTCAAAGACTTTTGCGTCCATTATAATGTCATAAGCACCTGCAGAAGGTTTGAGAGCCGATGGATCCGGCCATCCACTTCGCGGCGCCACGAGCCGCATTGACGCCAAGCCTCCATTATACATTGCACGGGCTGCAGTTCCAATGTTCTCGCCAAGCTGAGGTTTTACAAGAATAATTACGGGAGGTTTAATTTCAGAAGCCATATATCAAAAGCTTTAATAATCTAAGGTAACTCAAAATACCCCCGTCCATCAACTTTTCTAACTAAAATCATTTTAGAGCTTTCCTGTTAGTGAGAAGAAGTTTTAAATAGAAGAGGCATGATCAACGACGCCATAGAGTGCCATTGGGAGTATCTTCAAGGTGTATGCCTTGTGCAAGCAGCTTATCCCGAATCAGGTCAGCAGCTGAAAAATCTTTGTTAACCCGAGCTTGGATACGTTCAGCAATCAAAGATTTAATATCTTCATCGTTAAGACTATCCGCTGCAGCTGCAGAGCGCCACGTGAACCAGTCTTCAGCAGCCAGACCAAATAAACCTAAGATCTGACCGCTAGCTTTTAAGATTTGCATGAGCTGCATTCGACTTTTTGAACTCTTGGCCTTGTTGATTGAAGTTGCAATCTCATGCAGTCGTGAAAGAGCTAAAGGTGTATTTAAATCGTCTTCAAGAGCTTCAAGAATTTTTGGATCGACTGCATTTTCATGTCCATCATCAACAAGTCCCCTTAAACAAATATATAGACGATCAAGACTGCTTTTGCTTTGACTGAGCCCCTCATCTGTCCAATCGAGTTGCTGTCTATAATGGCTCGATATGAGAATATAACGAATTGTCTCACCATGAAATTTTTGTAATGCTTCTCGGACGGTAACAAAATTTCCCAAGGACTTGGACATTTTTTCACCATTTACTGTGAGCATGCCATTATGCATCCAATAGCGGGCAAAGGTATGAGGTCCATGAGCACCCGTACTTTGAGCGAGTTCGTTTTCGTGATGAGGAAAAACAAGGTCTTGCCCTCCCCCATGGAGATCAAAAGTGGGACCCAGGTAACGGCAACTCATTGCAGAACATTCAATGTGCCAGCCAGGTCTGCCAAAACCCCACGGGCTTTTCCAGCCAGGTGTTTCAGAGTCAGAAGGTTTCCATAACACAAAGTCTGCGGGATCTCGTTTATAAGGGGCAATTTCAACGCGTGCACCGGCAATTAGCTCGTCTCTGTTATGACGCGAAAGACAGCCGTATTCACGCAAGCTGTCAACGCTATAAAGCACATGACCTTCAGCAGTATAGGCATGTCCTTTATCTATAAGGTTTTGTATCATCGCAATCATTTCGGGGACATGTTGGGTCGCACGTGGTTCATGGGAGGGCTCTAAAAGTCCAAGTGCTTGCATATCTTCATGAAACCACCCTATTGTTTGTACAGTTAAATCGTGAATTGAGGAACCTATTTCACGAGCACGCTTATTGATTTTATCATCAACATCAGTAAGATTTCTAACATAGAGAACCTTACATGAACGCTTTAACAAACGATAAAGTATATCAAAAATGACGTAAGGTCGGGCATTACCAATATGAACTCGGTCATAGACTGTTGGCCCGCAAACATACATTCCAAAATGGCCTTCTTTCAAAGGTTCTATAAGCTCTTTCTTATGGTGAAGTGTATTATAAATATGAAGTGCCATTGTTAAGCTTGCCTACCCTTAAGACGTTCAGAGACCCTTTCAAACCCTATCATTGGCAAAAGAATTTGCATTTCAGGACCATGGGGAAGACCTGTCAAAGCCAATCGCAACGGCATAAAAAGCTCTTTCCCTTTGCGCCCGGTTGCAGCTTTTAAAGCTGTTGTCCATTGCTGCCAAGTCTCATTGTTCCAAGGTTTATTAGGCAAACAGACAAGGGCTTGGGATAAAAACGTAGGATCTTCCACCACTGGAACAATTTCTTCATAGCACACTTTCCACCATAGTCTCAAATCCTCAAAACCCGAGATATTTCCACGAATGACTTCCCAAAACGCTGCATCAATATGCGTAAGGTTATGCTGCTTTAGATGGGGAACTGCCATCGTAAACGGCATTTCATGAAAGAGTTTGCTATTCAACTTATGTAACTCTTCTATGGCAAACTTTGGTGAAGACCCAGGATTAACTTCTCGAATATCAAAATGCGCGGTCAACTCCTGCATTGTGAGGAAAGGTCTTACAGAATGAGAAGTTCCTAAGGTTGCTAAAAGACTGTTAATCGCCATAGGCTGGATGCCTTCATTCCGTAATTGGCTAATGCTCAGGCTACCCAACCGTTTAGAGAGCCCTTCACCAGAAGCATCTTTAAGTAAGGGCATGTGACCAAAGCAAAACTCTTTTGGGTTAGCCCCTAAGGCTTGCATTAATTGAATTTGCACAGCCGTATTAGAAATGTGATCATCCCCACGAATCACGTGGGTAATTTTGAGATCGATATCATCAACAACCGAAGAGAGTGTATAAATTGGAAATCCATCTTCACGCAATAAGACAGGGTCACTCAGTTTTTCACCTTCAAATTCGATTTCCCCATGGACAAGATCAACCCAGCTTACTTTTCCAGGCTCAAGCTTAAGCCGCCAATGTGCCTTACGTCCCTCTTTTTCATACAAGCATTGTTCATCAGCTGTCAGCCTAAGAGCCGCACGATCATAAATAGGTGGTTGACCTCGGCTTAATTGGCGCTTGCGTTTGAATGACAGCTCTTCTGGAGTCTCAAAACAAGGGTAAAGCCTCCCTGAGGTTTTAAGAGCTTCGATTGCTGAATTATAAAGCTGATGACGATCAGACTGCCTGTAGACTTCATCAAAACTCAGCCCTAACCACGAAAGG
>JACVCA010000168.1 GCA_016742295.1 Alphaproteobacteria bacterium
CTGTTAATCACTGGGTCGGCGGTTCGAGTCCGTCCCGGGGAGCCAATTCTACCAAGGATTTTAAGAGTTTCGCAAATTTAAGGAAAGGGTCTAGGTAGCATATAGGTAGCATTTTGAAAATTTTTTCTCTTGCTTTTACGCCTCCCTAAACTCTCCTTTGTAATTAGTAGTGTGCGAGTTCGAATTTTGCCTCTGGCACCAACAAAATTAATGGTTTTATAAGGAGGTAAAATTGCTTTTAAATTTTCCGGTGGTAAAGCGGAAGCAACCGATAAAAATCAAACCCTATATAAAACATGATTGATCTCATGTATCCTTATTTATTATTAGCACTCCCCTGCCCTAGAGCTTTTAGTTTCCCTGTCAATATTTAGAAGACAGTCTTTATTCCTGTTTGATTAAGACTTTTAAATACCCTAATATACTAACTGATTATTTCTAAATAAAATTTTATCTATTTCTTTACAATATCTTCCATTCTAAAAATGTATTTCTTGGCTTTTCTTGCAAACAGATCATTAACAATTTGTCATCTAATTTAATAAAATATAATTATAAAATGTATAAGATACCTTTATATGAAGTTTTAGACTTAAGTATCTTTTAAAAGCAATTGAGAAGCAAAAGTTGGAAAGGACATATAGCGGTGAGCCCATCTTTTTTAATATCAGAGCGATTAGTTTAACTTAGACATTATTCCCAATTTATTGTTGAGTGTAAAGGAAACAAGGACTCTAGCCTTCAGCAACATTAACATTAGACATAATAACCTTCTTACAAAGAGATTTTACAATTTCTGCACCATTTGCTTGAAGGATGAGAGCAAGCAAGGCAGAGACATCCAGGACGGCTTTACTATTCATTTTCTCCCTCACGCTTACGCTTAGCCCTATTAAACAACACGATTAGGAGTAATTATTGTACGCGATTTAACATTCTAGGTTTCGCCTCTGAAGACAAATCTTTACCATTGATGCTGAGATTAACTAAATATTAACAATCCTTATATAGTGTTAGCTTGTTGAAAATAAATTTAAGGAGCCAAATATGAAAAAATCTAGATTATTAAATTTCATGCTTACTATAGGAATGATAGCAACTGTAAATAAGGGATTCGCATCAAATAATAATAACCTCCCTTTTGTTCCAAAAGAAATTTGGAAGGAGATTGCAAGTTATCTAAATACGAATCAAAAGGCAACATTTTCTGAAGTGTGTAAACTTTTTCAATCAATTGTTTGTAAGGAACTACAAGAAAAAAAGATAGAAGCCGAGTTTAACAAGAGTTATCAACCTTATTGTATAAATCAACCTACTGCTCCTCAACTACTAGAACTTGCAAAGCAAGTAGCAAAGCAAGGTAATGAAGATGCTCTTCAATTACTAGCATTTTATGAGCAAGCTGAAGGTAATCCTTCAGAAGCTATTGTATGGATGGATAAACTGGTAAGCATTTCTAAGTCTTCAACCGCTCAAGCGTTTGTTTTAAACCTTAAAAGAATTGCTAAGGGTATTTTAACTGATAAAGAATCTGTTAGCCAAGTTTTTAATGGCCGTACAGGTTTGTCTGAGCTAACGCCTGAAGCTATAGAAATATTGAAAAAATACTTGAGCTAAAAGAGGCAGATTAATGGTATAGTCTTAGTTGGTATTGTCAATTTACATTGGTTAAGTTGACAATACCCTACGGCTCTTATCTCTCAATCAAGTTACTGGCCTTTAAAGGCCATGACAATGCCAAGGAAGTTGATGTGCATATGAGTATTGAGCATATTGCTCTCTTGCATGGTAGACCAAGGCCTTCTAAAGAGCTAATCCCTAACCCAGAGCAGATCCCAAGCCTCTTGAAGGTTCCCTCTTAATTACAGAGTACCATAAGTTTAATAAAGCTTATGATGAAGCGGGTTCATCACCCCAAATGAGAATTGAGATATTGGATGCTTTGGCTGAAGTTTGTTATGAGATTCATAAGGATGCTGGGCTATGTGAGTAAGTTAAGTCTCAATCAAGAAAACTTTCAGAAGATATTCAATCAAGGGCAAAGAGCTATGAAGAAGACCTCAAATCTACCCTTAAGAAAGTTATTAAGCTTAAAATATAAGCCAAAACCAGACAACTTACTAATGATAGTATTCAAATAACTAATCTTTTGTATTAAATGTTTTTGAATAATAAACTATAAATAAGAATCTACTCGATGGGATAAGGAGGAGTAAAGATAGAAAAATATGTAGAGCAAATCTTGAGTGCTCATAAATAAGGTGGGATAGCCTTGCTTGATCGCCTCAATTCCAAGTGCAACAGCTAAGTGAGTTTTACCAACTCCAGGTAGACCTAAGAGAATCACATTCTCTCCATTATTAATCTGACGACACTTAGAAAGCTCTTTAATTTGTCCCTGATTATGTGAAGATTGATAACTGACGGCGTTTGATTATTGAACGAACTCGTGCTGGTTCATCTGCTGCAAGAGCACAGGGAAGGGTAGGGGGGAGAAAACATATTCAAAGCCATGACCCCAAGGTGTTAACTGCAAAAAGGATGCATGAGGACAGGAGCTTAGATATTGCTGAGATTTGCCGCATGATTAAAGTCTCGCGAGCAACCTTCTACCGTTACCTACAAAAAACACCCTGATGGGGCCTGTTTCGCGACGGCGACTATATATAAATCTTTAACTAATTTTTAATCTATTTAATTTAAAAAAGTAATAATGCTAAACTTTATAAGAAAATAAAGGAAAAAAATGATAAAAACTAACCCACTTTTAAAAATCTTCTATTTTCTAGGTATTACCAGTGTTATTGTAAACCCCGAGCTTCAAGCTTCTAATTCAAGCATTCATACAGGATCATTTTCACATTTAGGAAAAGGTTCTTTAACGGCACCCCTTCCATTTAAAGCACAACAATTAGACGAAAGGGCTTCTAAATATCCTTTTTTTGTTTGGAGTTCTGTAGATAGAGCAGATTTTAAAGATAAGTTTTTTATTTCTCAGCAAAAAGGTCATAGCTATACAGAAACCCTAGGAGTAGACTATAGATACACATCCAGGTTAAAATTGGGTGCTTTTATAGCTCACAGTGATACTTATTCAACAACGCCAATTAACAGTGGAAAATACCATAGCTTTACGAATGGGGTCCGTCCTTATGTGATCTATTATTTCATGCCCTGGCTTTCATTAAATATACTGGGCGGTTATTCGGGAGGTAGTATTAAGACCCGAGAAATAAGTAGAGTAGATTCATCCCTTATTTCCAGCAAAAACAGAGTAAAATTATGGGTTGCAAGCAGCTCACTTAATGCTATTTTGAGTAAAAATGATATAACTAGTGCTTTACGCATTGGATATGTTTATAATCAACTTAAAGAAAATCAGTATGTAGTATCGAATGGAAATAGAGTTGATCCCAATTCAACACAGCGTAATAATATAAACTCGCTTGCGCAATTTTCTTATAATTGGCATCTAGGTCATTCTATGATTAAAACCTTTACTCCTTACATTCACTCAGGGGTTGTCTATTATATTCAT
>JACVCA010000169.1 GCA_016742295.1 Alphaproteobacteria bacterium
TACCAATCTTTTGCTTCTATATATTTGTCCCACGGAACATGCCCTAAGTAATCAATTACTGATAAATGAGAAGCTGCGCTTATATCAGCAAGGGAAAATTCATCTCCCCCTAACCAATGGCGTCTTTCAACAAGCCAATTGATATAATTAAGATGATTGCTTAAATTTTGGAGCCCTAAGCGGATAATTTGAGTGTCAGGATGACCTTTGTCATGAAAACGTTTATACACTTTTTCAAACACAATGCATTGTGTAACATCTTGATTAAATTTGTGGTCAAACCATCCATTTAAGCGCCGAATCTCGGCCCGTTGTAAAAAATCGCCTTTCATTAAACTGTATTCTGGATAAGCTTCTTCAAGATATTCACTGATTGCAGTGCTATCAGCAAGAATATTCTGTCCTATCTCCTCTAGAACTGGTACTTGACCTGCGGGGTTAAGAGCAAGAAACGCTTCACGCTTTGACCACGTATTCTCAAGCTCAAGTTTAAAGTCCAGCTTCTTCTCAGCAAGTACAATTCTTACTTTACGACATTCTGGGATAAGCCAATGGTGGTATAAGGTGCGCATAAAACTTGATTTTTTACCTTTATGAGTTAATATTCCTACAATATACATATGATCATACAAGAGGAAAAGGGTGATCTCTCTTACGCAGGTTATTATTATTGCTTTAATCCAAGGGCTCACCGAATTCTTACCAGTCAGTAGTTCCGCTCATCTCCTTGCCCTTCCCAAGTATTTTGGATGGCCTCAACAAGGTCAGGCCATTGATGTTGCTGTTCATTTTGGAACTCTGGGAGCAGTAGTTATTTACTTTTGGCGCGATTTAGTTGCAATAATCAAAGATAGTTTTCATTGGGAACCTACACATTCAAGAGTTGGTCGTGTTCTCTGTTTACAACTTATTATTGCAACAATCCCTGCGGTAGTTGCAGGAGCCTTCATAAATTACCTTAAGTTTGATATGTCTCAAAGTTTAACGCTTATAGCTTGGTCTAGTATAATTTTCGGAAGCATTTTATATCTAGCTGATTCCAGGAGCTCTAGGATAATAAGCACAGAAAATATGACATACAGCAAAGCATTATTCGTAGGAATCATCCAAGTTTTTGCTTTTATCCCGGGTGCCAGCCGCTCGGGGTCTTGCTTGACCGCACTTAGGATTTTAGGATTTAATCGTTTTTTTTCGGTACGCTATTCTTGTTTAATGTCGATTCCTCTTATTCTTGCAGCAGCCACCCTTATTACATACAAGATTATTTGGATTGAACATTTGGAAATTAATAAAGAGACCTTCTATGCTGTTGGTCTTTCATTTTTAGCAGGTCTGGCTTCTATAGCCTTTATGATGCGTTGGATTCAAGAGGGTAGCTTTTCAATATTTGCAATCTATCGAATTCTTTTCGGTTTGGGCTTGTTGGGACTTGCAAAGAATCTGGTCTAACTTTTTCAAAAACGCAATATGAAAACACAAAGCTTTTACCTTTTTTTAGAAGTAACTTAACCATTGGGGAGCGCGGTCTTTATCGATGACTGCTGCGCGGATTCCTTCCATAAAATCGGATTTCTTGATCATCTTTTGACATAATTTAGTTTCTTCATTGATAGCATTATGGAAATCAAGATTTTGAGCATCTTTCAACAGATTAAAAGTTAATTTTAAGCTTAATGGTGAGCGCGTTCTTAGGCACGCAAGTGTTTCTTGAGCAAAAGAACTTGGATGATTTTCAAGGGCCTTAAAAATGTCTAAAAGGGTGGATTGATTGAAACACGAATCAATAATGTCCCTTTGCTCGGCAAGAAAGCCTTGTTGTATAGAAGCCTCTGGATATTGTTGATTGAGAAAGGTGTCCATCAGTTTTGATGTATGAAGATCAGCCAAATGATCGAGAAAATAAGATAAATTTTCAAGAGAAATATAATGTGTTGCAAGTTTAGAATACAAAGCATCTGTAGGACCAATTGTCCTCCCTGTTAACCCTAGATAAAGTCCAATTGATCCTGGACATCTCGTTAAAAAATGGCTTGCTCCTACATCGGGGAAAAAGCCGATGCTTGTTTCAGGCATCGCTAATACTGCATTGTTGGTAACAATGCGATGAGTACCATGGATTGATAATCCCATCCCTCCTCCCATTGTAATGCCATTTAATATTGCAATATAGGGTTTAGGATAATAATAGATGATCCGATTTAAGTTATATTCATGCTTGAAAAAACGCTTCACCAACTGTTGATCTTTCTTTTTAAAAGCTTGATAAACTTGCCTAAGATCACCGCCTGCGCAAAAAGCACGTCCCTTGCCTTGAATGACCACCATATGCACTGTTGGATCGTCTTGCCATTTTTTCAAGTAATTGAAAATTGCATCTGTCATTTCAAGGTTAAGAGCATTTAATACATTAGGGCGATTGAGAGTAAGCCACCCTATGTTGTTTGAAACATTAGCGAGCACAAGGTCAAACGAAGTTTCAGGCATCTCTATCATAATCCAAGGGGCTTTTTAGATATCAGAAGCCTCAGAGATAAATTTTTCTGCGTCTAATGCGGCCATACATCCCTGGCCCGCAGCTGTAACTGCTTGACGATAAACTTTGTCTTGGACATCTCCTGCAGCGAATACACCAGGAATATTCGTGATTGTCGTACCAGGAGTAGTTATAATGTATCCTTCTGTATCCATATTGATTTGCTCTTTAAAAATTTCTGTTTTGGGTATGTGACCGATAGCAATAAACACTCCATCAACCTTTAAAGTAGTTATTTCATTGTTTATTGTATTTTTTAAATGGAGCGCAGTTACCTTTCGTGGATTTTCCTCACCAACAATTTTATCCACAGTTTGGTTCCATAGGACTTGAATCTTGGGGTGTTTAAATAAACGGTCTTGCAAAACACTTTGTGCACGTAAATGATCACGTCTATGGATCAAAGTAACTTTTGAAGCATGGTGCGTTAGATACAAAGCTTCTTCAACAGCACTATTACCGCCCCCAATGACGGCAACTTCTTTATTACGAAAAAAGAATCCATCACAGGTTGCACATCCTGAAACACCAAACCCACGGAATTGGTCTTCACTTGTAAGCCCTAACCACCTGGCTTGTGCACCTGTCGAAATAATAACTGTCTTGGCGACATAGGTATCTCCATTCTCGCCTTCACATATGAAAGGCTGTTGATGAAAATCAACTTTTTTAATTGCATCATAAACCAGCTTAGTTCCGACATGCTCAGCCTGGGCTTTCATTTCTTCCATTAACCAAGGACCCTGAATAACTTGACGAAAACCAGGATAATTCTCAACATCTGTTGTTAGCATCAATTGACCTCCAGGTTCAAAACCTGTCGTCATAATAGGTTGCAAATTAGCTCTTGCCGCATAAATCGCTGCTGTATAACCTGCAGGACCGGAGCCGATAATTAGTACTTTCGTGTGATAGGTGGTTGCCATGTTTAAGGTCCTTCTCAAAATTTAATAATGCAATATAAACTAGAGCTTTTTGGTGAATCCAGCAAGTTATAGAAG
>JACVCA010000170.1 GCA_016742295.1 Alphaproteobacteria bacterium
CGTTGGCTCTGTTCCAGCATTATAAGGTTCTGTCGCTGGAGGGTAATAGGGCTGATTGGAATCAACTGGCTTCTGATTTGGGAGCGGGCTCAAAGGAATAGGAGCACTAATTTCCCCAAATGCCTGCGATGATAAAACAGCAGCAGAGATTACTCCATAGTAAAATGAAGAATTGTAAAATAATCTTTGCAGCATTGAAAGCCTCCTCTCAAATATTCTTCCACAAATTAATGCCATTCCCTTTTGAAAGAGTCAACATGTAATCCCAAGCCTAAGCCAAGCTTGACAGGAATTTTACATTACATAATTTACAAATTTTATTTTTTAGTTCAAATGAAAATATTGTTAACTATACTTTAATTTATATGAATTATTATTTAATAATATCATATAGATTTTGAGGAAAACTATGACTAGAGAAAATAACAAAGAAATATTAGATCTTTCACTTCCACCTGAGGACCAAAGATTTCTTTTTAAAATGTCTTATAGTATAACAGGCCTCATTTCTGTCACTTTTTTTGGCTTACTTGCCATTATCGTCAGTTTAATAATATCCGGCTCAAAAATTGAAAAAGATATTTATACTCAACAAAAGAACGGTATGTTGCAAGATAAAACCATGAATTTACTTTCAACCCAGATTGATATGCGTCGGCTTGAGCGAAGCTTCGTTCAAGAAAAAAACAAAGAATTTGTGAACCAGTATCATGTGCTTGCCAACAAAGCTATGGATATAATTGCAGAAATTCGCGAAAAATATAGCAATGAGATAGCTGAAACCATTTACGCTGAACTCTATCAAAATATTCAGAAGCAAATTCAATTTTTTGAACTTGAGGCAATGCATCTTGAAGGCTTAGGTTTTAATGAAAATCAAGGCCTCCAAGGTCAACTAAGAAAATTAGCGCGCGATATAGAAGTATATGTAACTAAGGAACCTCAAAGCAGTCTTAAGAAAGAACTTTTCATTCTTTATTTAAATCTTAGACGTCATGAGAAAGATTTCATCAGCCGCCTTGATCCTAAATATGTTGAAATGGCACAAGCAGAATTCAATATGATGGTGCGTCAACCTCATCCCGCTACTGCTGCGTTAAATCAAGTTCATGAAGATGTCAAAGTGCTGGGACGTAAATATATGGAAGGACTGAATGCCTTTGCAAAAGTTATTTTACTTGAAAAGGATGCAAATCAAAAACTAATTGATTCTTATAATGCCTTCACAATCAGTTTAAGCCGAGCCCTTAATTATATTAGCGACCAAACAGCTTCTCAACGGGAAATTGAACTTAATTCAATTCAATTAATCAAAAACACTATGGGAATAGCAGCTTTTGTATTTTTAACTCTGATTGGCCTTTACGGAATTATCATTATCCGAAGAATTGTAAATTCAATCCTCACAAAACCTTGAAGGAAGTAAGAGCTTTAAAACTACTTAAAATTCTCATGCGGTAAGCTTCTAAATAATTTTTGATAATAATTAATATTGCTTTTGTTCACAATATTCCTTTTCTGCTTAATAGCAAGCGCTATGTATTCATTTATATACTTAGAATAGTGCGTTAAATCCTTGTAATTATTTAGCTCCGCAATCACTTGAATATCAGTTTCAAAATCATATATTTCTACATTTGCTAAACTACATAATTTTTCAAATATATACTGGCGCATCTTTAAATATTCATTATAAGACTCCGGGGTATTCTCATAAACTAATTTATAATTAGCCAGAGAATAAGGAGGTAAAAATATTAAAAATTTAACATGAGGATGACGTCTTATAACTTCTACAACGTCATTGTTAAAGTTTCGACATTTGAGATGAAACTGAGAGTTTAAGTCTGCTATATCCCTAGGAGACGACTTTAGTTGTATCCTTTTCTGTGACTGTAAATATTGATTTAGAACAATCGATTTAGAAAATACATATTGATCATGCCATACATTATAGACCTCTAAATGAGTTGATAATCGTTTCAAGCGTTTAGGCAACAAGTATTTTAAAGAACGATGGGTAATATCCCAATTCCACAAGTAGTACATAGCTCCCCTTACTCCCTGTTGATAAAGATCCAAAGGAAACTCATTTGGCCATTTTCCTTCCTCGTAATTAAGGTACCCTTGATCGAATCCCCAAATAATACTTTTAACTTTGCCTGTTTGAATGGCTGTTTGGATTACTTTAGTTTGTTCAAGGATAGTTGATCCAGCTATCGACAATTTAATAGGGAATGTATGAAAAAGTTTCTGTATGAATTTTAATGAGAAATTCTGGGTCATCGAAGTTCCAACAATTATTTGATCATATTCAAAATTTCGAATAAAACTTGCGACTTGCCAACGATCTTGCCAAAAGAGCTCTCGGTCATCAGAACGACGATAGTATTGAATGGGATCAATTATGAAATTCATCAGACCCACTAAGAATATGAGAGCTAAATTTAATAAAAAGAAGGTCTTTAAAAATAAATTTTGCATTTAAAATTGAGAATAAAGAAAATATTGAACCTTATTCAAGCGAAGAAGACTTAGAAAGCACAACACCGAACAAATAACCGCACATGCCACAACTTTTTTCGCTTGTAGATTTTGTATATATTTTTCAAAATGCTCTTTTAAGCTTAAGGTATCAGGAATAGCAAAAGCTATAAACAGCGGAACTAAAAGCAAGCGAGCTTGACCAGCAGAAAGCTCTATAGAACGCCCCTCAGCATTATAAAATCCTATTAAACTTTTATATACATTCGCAGCATATTCTAAGCTTGGAGAACGAAACAATATCCACCCTAAAGTCACAAGGCAAAAGACAACACACATGGAGAATATGCTTTTCAACTGGCTAGGTGCTTCTGTACTCACCCCTTTATAACGACGAAACTCATGATTTAAAATAAGTAAAACTCCATGATAAAGCCCCCAAATTAAAAACGTCCAAGCTGCACCATGCCAAATACCTCCAATACCCATTGTAAGAAGTATGTTCCTATAACGCATAGAAAGGTGACCTCTATTTCCTCCCAAAGGGATATACACATAATCTCTTAAAAAAGAAGAGAGACTTATATGCCAGCGTCGCCAAAACTCTATAATGGAAGTAGCTTGATAAGGAGCGTTGAAGTTATAAGGGATTTTGATTCCAAATAGAGAAGAAATCGCAACTGCCATATCAGAGTATCCTGAAAAGTCAAAATAAAGTTGCAAAGCATAACTTGCAGCTCCTAGAAGCGCTGCACGTGTTGTGAATTGGGCTCCTGGTGATGCATCAAACAATTGTACGCTATAATCGCCTAGTACATCAGCAAGGCAGCACTTCTTAAAAAGACCTATTGAGAAAATAAAGAAGAACAAGACAATACTGTTTACTGAAGTATCAAATTTATTTTTATCTGTTAGCTGAGGGTAAATATTCTTAAAAAGAATTATAGGACCACAAATCAGATGAGGAAAGTAAGACACAAATAAGCTATAGTTAATAAAATCATTTTTAACATATCGATTTTTAAAACTATCTACTAAGAATGCAATTT
>JACVCA010000171.1 GCA_016742295.1 Alphaproteobacteria bacterium
CTGCAAGAATATGCTGGATTAATACCTCTGAATTACCATACCCTTCATCAAGCATAAGATCACTAGTATATCCTGTATTGCCGGTCATAATTGCAGCTTTGATGTTTTTGGCTGATATGTTTCTATACCTGTCTTTTATAATCTTCTCGTGAGGATCTGTAAAAGTTTGAGGATTAATGAGGCCTAATATCTTACCTGCTTTTTTTTCCAGGTAAGCAATTGGATGCAACCTTTCCACTTCACCTATTGACACCATCTTTTCAAGTAAACTACGGCGTAGTTCGGCTAAAGCCACAGCAACTTTAGCTTCTAAAGTTACCTCTTCACTTTCAAGCCTCTTTCCATCGGTAATATTAGCAATATAAAACTTATGAGTTTCGCCTTCAGCTCTGGTTTTACAGTGAAGACCAGCTGCTGCCCAAGAAGCTAATTGCACAGCTAAAAGATTATCATTTAATTTAACTTTATCTGTGTTAATGCCCTCTTCTCCTGTAAGAATTTTGCAAATCTTAATGATACGATGGCCAAATCGATTGTTAGGTGCTCCGTCATTAGTTACAAGCTTTTTTAATGTATCTCTATTGCCATAGTCTGCATCACTTGCTTTACTGTCAGGATCTTTAAGCAACTCTTGCGTAATCTTTCCTTCCTTATGAAAGCGATCATACATGCTTAAAATCGTCCCCACTGCGTGCTCAAATTCCTTTTGATCAAATGGCTTGTTGTCTTCTTCAAAATGATAATTATATACTTTGATGCGAGGATCACTGATTAAGGCTTCATTTACTTTAACCTTCTCTGGAATACCTCCTTCTTGCTCACTCTTCTTGGAAGAAAGCAAAGGCCGTGGCTTTATAGTCAGTTCGATAGCCTTATTTACTTTAGAAAGCTTAGTAACCCTTAATTCATCTAAATCTTCTTCTGTATCTCCTTCTTCTCCTTCTTTAAACTTAGAGGACCTTACTAACTCCAAGAGGCCGTTGATAAGCACCTTAGCTTGAACAGAATGAGGTGGAAAATGAAGAAGCTGTTGGACAAGATGGGCACCATGCTCAGGAACACTACCAGGATACTTCTGCAATTCTTCAATAAATTCCATGAACTCTTTAAATAACGGATGAGCAGGAGAAAGTGCTTGGGCTTGACCTTTTTCTACAGCTTCAGCAATACCCTTTTCAATCTTACCTATAATAAATCCTTTGGAGCGAGTTAAAAACTTAGCTGTCTCAGATTTTCCTTTTTGAGGGGCTTGTGCTTTTGTAAGCAATGCTTCAAAGAGCTGTATTGCCTCTGCAACTTCCTTGCTAGATGAGACTTCCTCTTGCATCCCTCTTTCTTTTTGTTCATCATCAAGTTCTTGTTTGAATGCAGCTTGAAAATCTTTTGATCTTATTTGTATTAAAAGCTCTTTAATAATAGTCTTACCTTTAGCTGCAGAGGTTCCTTCTTCTATCAACTGTTGGACAATACATGTCCCTAAATAACGTGCTCCAGGAGAGTATTTATAAAGTTGGCTAATAAACTCAGAAAACTCCTCGAACAAAGGATGCTGAGGCGTAAAGGAAACAGTAATGCCTTTTCTAATCTTATTCAGGATATACCCTTGAGCTTTCTGAAGGAGATCCATCTTATATTGGACCCGCTCAAGCCCTTCTATAGATTCCTTAATGTTATAAAGAGATGCAGCCTTATACCATCCTTTAGCTTGCTCAAGAGCTTTATACCAGTCTTGAGGGGTCGCATAAGCAACCCCACGTCCATCTTCACACATTTGTGCAAGCTGATGAGCGTAAGGAGCAAGTCCTTCTTGAGCTTTGGCTTCTAGTTCTTTAAATCTTGCTTGATCATCAAGGCCATCTATAGCAGTACACCACAAGTAAAATGCTGCGCCCTGGTTTGCTCTAAGCTCATTGAGAACTTGTTGAGCTTGAGGAAGACCTTGTCTCGCTGCACTAAAAAGATGAATAAGACCTTGTTTTAAATCTTCAGGGATCTCACTTGCGTTTTGAGGAACTTCAAGTGAGGAGAGAAGTTTTTTACCTATAAGGTAACGTGCATAGGGAAAGCCTAAACCTGCTGCTTCTTGATAAAGCGATAGAATTGCACCTTCTTTCTCTTCATCTTTTAAATCTGGAATAGCTTTATGTTTAAGATAAAGCTTAGCAAGAGAATACCCTCCTTCTGCAGCTTGTTGATAGAAGCGCTGAGCAGTTGGTTGATGCTTGTAACCTTCTTGCCCTTCTTGTGCTTTAATTCCTTCTATCTCATAAAAGCGCGCTGATGCATATAATATCTTAGGATCGAGGGTAGGATCTTTAGATTCATCGGTATTCGATAGAACACTTAACCAAAGTTGCTCACGTTGAACTGGTGGAAAGAGAGGTACATCTTGCCGATACTTCCATGCCCAATAAAGGATCTCTGGGGGAACATCTCTTTTAATGTTATAACCATCCCAAACAAATCCTTCCAAACAGTTCTGTGCTACTGATAGTTGAGATTTATAAGTGTTTTCATCAAAAGGTTTTATTGCATATGCAAAAAATAATCTTATCTTTGCCTCTACAAACTCATTATTAGTCATATACTCTTGGAAAGGATGGGTATAAAAAAGATGCTTTAATGCTTCAATTGCTTCAATTTTTAATTCAGGATTGTCTCCTAAGCTTGGTAAAAATGAAGGCCATAGCTTGAAGTATTTTATCAAAGCTTTGACTTGTAAAGACGTAGGATTATCTATAGGAGATATGAGTAAAGTAATAATCTTTTTAGCTTTAATAAAGGACTCTGTACTTAAAAGACGAGGTTGAGTAAGGATCTCAAAACTTACCGGTTCTAATTTATCAAAAGCAGTTTCTTCTTTCTTAAGCAACCATTTTTTAGGCTTAGTTTGAAAGGAACTTGAAACAGATTGTAAGGAGCTAGGTTTAATATATTTTTCATAAAATTCATCACTTACCAAAGATGGTAAATCTGAATAATTCCCTACTGGCTGGCTCTGTAAAGTATCATTGAAAGAAAATGATACAGTTTCTTGACCTTTCTCATTTAAGCCAGTACGCTTACTTATCCTTCTTTCCAAAATATTCAGAGCAACATTATGCCATAACTGGCATATAATGCTGAACTTGATAACCTGCTCATGAGGAAGAAAAGAAAATATAGGAAACAGGACCTCGCTTGGTAATGCTTGAATGTAAGGTGGTGCCTGCCAAGTTCTGTGTTTTGCTTCTTGACAGAAGAGTCGTGCAAGATGAGGAATAGCCAATAATGATTTTTTTTCTTTAAATGCTTTTATATACTTCTTCTTTGCAAATTTAATATTATGAGATTGTTCTAACTGTAAACCAGTGGCAACTAGCAATTGAGCTTCAAGCTCATTTTGCATATTAACAGGATTTGATGGAAAAAATTTTGAATTATCTTCTAAAAACTCTAACAATAAAGAGGCTTTCAGAGAAAAAGAGAGTAATAAAGGAAGAAGATAGTAAAATATATTAG
>JACVCA010000172.1 GCA_016742295.1 Alphaproteobacteria bacterium
ATTAAATACTCAATACTTTGTAATTGGAATCTTCTATATTAAAGGTAAATGTAAAGCGATCAGCTCTTTGTTGCATGGGCTGATGACACGCAGGGCTAATCTCAATAATGGCTAAACGCCGATGTCCTAACCCAAGTACACCGTCAATATACTGTCCTTCACCATCTGGTCCCCGATGTGCAATTACATCTGTCATAGCTTTAATTTGGCTATGGGCTACTGGCCGGTGATCAAAATTTAAAATACCTGCAATTCCACACATTTTATCTTTTTTGAGCTATGCAGGTAATTCCTGCTAGTTCTTGTCTTTCATGTTTAATTTCAAGATTATTTTCATGACACCATTCTCGTATTTCTTCAATAGTGTGTCTATGAGCATTTTTAGGCGCATACCAATCAAAATTAATATGATGCATCTCTTTAAAATTTAGATTTAGATCATAAAATACTTTAAAAAAATGCCAATAAAAAAGGCGTTGTAAGTTAATCTTACCTGCAGGAATGTCATGCAAATTAATAGTCTCTGGTACATCAATTTCAATATTCTGTTCGCCTAAATGGATCCCTAATTTTGTAAGGCTTTCAAGTTCTTTCCATGCCTCTTCTGGAGTACTTTGCTGCAATTTTCCACGTATATAATCGTCAGTATATTCTCGAATTGGTCCTTTCTTCTGATAAACATAGAACATGAAAAAATCACCTTATTTCAACGCATTACATAGATGAATAAAGGTATCTTTGGTGCTATCAGTGTGATGTAAGACCCCTTCAGAAAAGATAATATCAAATGTAGGATCTATAAATGGAAGATCACCGATACTGTCTTGTATAAATATTCCATCGGAAATGCCTTTTGCCATAAATCTCTTTTTGGCAACCATTACAGCTTCTGAAATTTCAACACCTACATACTGAATTTGATCGCATGATGAGTCCCAATACTCAAACCCTGACATCTCCGCACCACAACCTGCATCCAAAATAATAGGCTTAGGGCATGAAATTTCTCTTAACCATTTTTCAGGTGATCCATAACGCTCCAACAGCCAAGCTTTCATCCGTTTTAAATTTGCAAGAGAATTAAAAGTATACTCCTGTGTCCACTTAAATCCAAAAGTTTTCTGGGTCTGCACTTGTGCTTGTGACGCGATAACACTTTTTGACTTTAGAACACCCTGAATTATTTAGTAATCTTTTGTACCTAATTGAACTTCTTTTCCTTCTGATAAAGAAAAAGTCCGATTCAATAAATTATCTAATTGCATACAACCTCTCAATTACGTAATCAAAATCTTCTTTAGTCATTTTATTATGCAGTGGGATTGCCATTGTGTTATGATCACAATCCCTTGCGCCGGGAAAATCCTCACTTTGCAAACTATATTTATCTTTGTAAAAACTTAGCATATGTACAGCATGCGTTCCTGGTCGAGTCGCAATACCATTTTGCTGCAGCAAATCCATTATCCTATTTCGAGGCATTGGCGCCTTTTCAGGATCAACATAACAAACAAACGCTTGCCACGCATGTTGTGTTACGTATGTGGGTATTGCTTGTGGTTTTAACCATTCAATATCTTTTAGTTTATCTTTATAGTACTCTGCCCAGCCTTGTCTTTCTTGAATAAAAGAGTCTAATTTTTTTAATTGCACAAGACCAACAGCCGCTTGCAAATCGGTCATACGATAATTAAAGCCAAGCATTTTAAAATCAGGAAGTAAATATGGTTTAGCGCTATTATGACGTATTTCTTCAGGGATTTCGGCCCCATGATTACGCATGATCTCTGATAAACGTGCCAAATCTGGATTATTTGTTGTAACCATCCCACCCTCACCTGTTGTAATTGATTTACGGGGATGGAACGAGAAAGCTGCAATATCTCCAAATGATCCAGCAGGATTATTTTTATAAGAAGCTCCAGCAGCACATGCTGCATCTTCAATAATTTTAACATGCTTTGGAATAACTGCTCGTACCGCCTCCACATCAACACACAACCCAAAAAGGTGAACGAGAATAATTGCTTTTGTTCGTTCAGTTATTTTCGAAGCGATATCCTCAACTTTAATATTAAATGTTTCACAATCAACATCACAAAAAACAGGGGTTGCGTCACAATAAAGCACAACATTAGCGGTTGCCACCCAGGTAAAAGCAGGGACTATGACCTCATCGCCAGGCCCAACCTCTAATGCAGCTAAAGCTAAATGGAACCCAGACGGACAGGAAGTAACAGCTAAGGCATAATCAACTTTATGGCGTTGTGCAAATGCTTTCTCGAACTCTCTAACTTTCGGACCTTGTGTTAACCAACCACTTAAAAGCGGCTCTCGTATTGCATGCCATTCTTCATCCCCAAGTGAAGGAACCGCTATTGGGATTTTTCTATGGTTTAATTGTTTCATTATATAAGCCTATTTCTGAGAGATTTAAGGATGCTACAATTTGCATTCTCATTGGAAGATTCAAGCGATGACACTGTTAATTTAAGTAATCCATCACCACAACAAATGACCGGACAGCCATCTTCAGCATACAAAACTTGGCCAGGAATTGCGAGATATCTACCTTTGTGATTCACCATTTCTGCTTGCCAAATTATCACTTTTTCTCCATTCTCAAGGTAACAAAATGCCCCATTGAAAGGTTTAGAAGATGCTCGAATAAGTTGGTGGATTTCATGATTCGATAATTTCCAATCAATCTTAGAATCATTAGGCTTTCTTGGGTAACATCTTAAAATATTATTTAGATCTGTACTTTGCTTTTGCTTGTTTAATGTATTATTCTTTAAGTTTAAAATTCCTTCATAAAACATTTCAGGAATTGTTACCTCCATCCAATCATAAACCTCTGAAATATATGTATTTTGTTTTAAAGAGAAAAAATTTTTTAAAATAATATCCCCACTATCTAGGCTATTTGGTTCTATTTCATGTACAGAAAGGCCTATTTCTTGTTCATTATTTAATATGGCCCAATTTGGACAAGCATTTCCCCGGTAACGAGGCAAATCTCCAGCATGTGCATTCCAAATACCATGAGTGAAAGATTGGCATATTCCGTCTTTTAGAAGAGTTAACCAATTTAAGCTAAGCGCAAGATCGCATTCATATTTTCTTAGAGTTTGAATACGCTCAGAATCATTAATTTTCAAATCACAAAAGTAGTCTGTATTAATTGATTTTGAGAATTGAAAATATTCTTCTTCATTACAATTATAAAAACTTTCAGCTTTACATGTATAAATAAAAGGAATACAAAAACCTTTTTTATGCAGTAATTTAGCTGTATTCAAAAGTGCTGCTGTTCTACCAATAATGCCAATTTTCATTTTAACTATTTAATTAAAACTTGAGGGATTTCACTTGCTTTATAAAAGCGTTCTTTCTTTATAGATTTAAGAACATGAATTAGCCAATTTCGTGTACCTATTCTATTAAACTTATATTGTGCTACATGAGCACTAGTATAG
>JACVCA010000173.1 GCA_016742295.1 Alphaproteobacteria bacterium
GGCTTTATGTAAAAGAGCCTCGCTAGAACGAATATCTGGGCGTTTGCGTACGAGGCTAGAAGGAATGGAAACAGGTACTTCTAGAGGCAGTTGGATGGCTTCAAGAGTAAATTGTGAAAGTTTACTTTCACTTGGAAAAGCCCCTACCAGAACAGAGAGGGCGTGACGTGATTGTGCCAATTTATGTTTGATATCCGGCAAGGCAGCACGGGTTTGCGCAAGCAGGGTTTCTTGAGCGTATATATCGGATTGTGAGGCTCCGCCAAGTACCACCTGACTTTTGATAATCTTGAGTTGGTTTTCTTGGAGCGAAATAATATCTTGCATCGCTTGAAGTTGGGCACGAAGAGAAGCTTCATTAATGGCAGTGGTGACAATGTTGGCTGTTAAAGCTAAATAAGCTGCTTCCAATTGAAAATTTTGATACTCTACTTCTGATTCAAGGGCTTCAATTTGTCGGCGGCCACCTCCAAAAAAATCAAATGTATAGGAAATTTGGACGGAGGCATTATAAAGGTTAAAGGGTTTTGAGGATGAATTTGAATCTTCTGAAGTTGAGGCTGCTTCTTTATTCCGTTGGGCTCCTAGCTGTGCATCAACGGTAGGTAAAAAGGTAGATCCTATCTCAGCTGTAAGATTTTCTTGAGCTTGTTGTAAAGAAGCTTTAGCGGCTTCAAGATAGGGGTTATTTTTAAGCCCTTGTGCGATCAATTCATTGAGCGGTTGGCATTGAAACAAGCGCCACCATTCGGCTGGAATATCTTGACCGACAACAAAGCGTTGAGATTGCCCGCCGTGACCCGGTGCTGAGGTGGTTTCTTTGATCATTTTTTCTTGTGTGTATGATTTTGTTTGGGGCACAGTGGGGGATACAAAATCCGGTCCTACTGCACACCCAGTAACAATCAGACTTATTGAAGCAATCAAATTAAAGCGTAGAAATTGAAACATCCCTTTAAGGGCTCCCTTATTATTTTTATATGCAAAGGCTTTTGAGGGATAATATTACAATTCTTGTCATGGCTTTCTTCCTTATTTGTAATCAATACGCTTTAACTGTAGTGAAAAAAGTTTTATAAACAGTTAAGATTTTCTTTTAACTTCGTACCAATAGATGAAAGTCCATCCTTGGAGTTACTAATAATCCCCTCCCTTAATCTTAGTATGGCGATAATACTTTAAAAAGTGGAGGCTATCCCCTTGTCAACAGAGGGCATGAACCAGAATCCAGGCTTTATTTATGTACTTTAAAAGAGTTACTTCTTAAGCTCAGGATATTTTTTATAAAGTTGATCAACAGTAAAAAATGTTGCTGTTGATTGTAAATAAAGATTGACCCAATGAAGTAGATGAGGTTTGTTCCAAGGACAAATAATCATAATAGGATCTTTATCCTTTTTAAGGATAACTGCCAAAAGCTTTAAAGCTGCATCAGGCATTTTTTTAATGAGGTTTTTTACTTCGATTTCATCATAAAAAGCAGCAAAAAGCGTTCCGTCAAGAACTTTAGGTATAATTTCATTTTCCCATGATTTATATTTTATAATGTCAACATTGGGGAATAGTTTTTTCGCAAAGAGAACATAAGAACTATTGTCAAGAACCCCTATTTTAACTTTGTTCTTTTTTAAAATATCTTCAATGCTTTTTACATCTGGTTCTTGCAATTTTTTCAATTGCACTCGGTTGATGAGTAAGGCTTGATGCATGACAACATAGGCGCTGCTATAGCTTACTCTCTCAGCCCGATGAAGGGTAAGGCTCAGTTTCGAAATCCCGAGATCTGCTTTACCGCTTGCTACCAAATCTACTACATCGTCAAAGGATTGTGCTTGTCGGTTAAGTTCGAGTTCTACCCCAAGTTCTTGGGCAATTCCCCTGCTAAGGTCCATATCAACACCAGTTAATTGTCCATTTTGGTCCTGCATAGAGAAGAGAAACATATCTTCATTACGTGTACTGATAATAATCTTGTTTTTATCTTTTAAAGCTTGGATGTCAGGTGCTACTTTCTGAGCTGCTTGGTTCGAGAGAGGACTAAGAGCTATACTTTCTTTCCAAATACACAGCCCAAAAAGCAATGCTATTGTGATGAATAGTTTATGTGTCATTTGAAGACCTTTTCTTTATTATTCCAATTGATATTAGGGATTTTAAACAAGGTTACAGGCCCTAAGTCAACCTTGCTATCTTGAATTGAAATTGACGCACGGTGTGTGCCGGCCAAAGTTGGATCTTGAGGGGCATCAGCAAGAAAATGAAGCGCCATTTTGGCCAGTTGTGCATTTTTCTTTTTAACGATTTGCCCTTTAACCAATGCATCAAGGGCTTTATCTAATCCTTTGATTTCAGTTGAAAATGCGGCAAGTGGTTGAAGGTGTTCATCTAAAGAGAGGGTGCCTTCAGCATTTAAATGAAGGGGGCCCCAATTAAGAGTTAAGCGAGACACCTCAAAAGTCCCGTCGGCTTGATACCAAGAGTTAAGTTTATTGGCAATTGTTGTCCCCTCGCTTGTTCCGCGTAGTACTGTGTGTAATTCAATGTTTTCCAAGGTAGGGCTAAAGGGGTTACCTTCTAAAATAGGTCCTGAGATATCTTTCATCTCAACCACAAGTTCACAAAGTTTTGCAGGTGGCAATTCGTTAACTTCCGGTTTAGAACGTCGAATTTCTAGCGCCACCTTTTTAATGTGTGCCAAAGAGGTTGTATTGTTTATGATCTTCGTCTGGTCGAAAGTCATTTCATAATCAGAGGGGTAAAAAAACGGCGAGAGGTTGAGTGTAAACCCTTGGCTGATAAAGTTAAAAGTATCAGTCGTATTTAGCTGAAAGTCAAAATGACAAATTGATTGTGCAACTGCTTTGACTTTCTGAGGCATCCAAACTGCAGTTTTAAACTGAAGATCTCCTTCAACCCAAGTTTTAAAAATATCTGACTGAGAGAATAAGGGATCTTTAAGAATGACAGAAATTGAAAAGGGAAACCCTTCTACTTTTATATCTTTATACTCAACTCTATAGCCTTGGGATTTTAATTCAATCAGTCGGGCTTTCAAATTTTGTTGAAGATTGTTAGCTAAATAATACCATCCCACTGTATATCCTATTGCTCCTAGGATAAATGCAAGAAAAAAAAACTTACGCATGTTTTAACATTCCTGCTTTTTGCGTTTCTTCAAGTAATTTTTGAGTGGCTGTTTCAATTTGGTCAATCAGCTTTTCCATAAATTTATCTTTTGATAAGCCTGGTTGAATCGGCGGGAGAAACTCCATGATAATAAGACCGGGGGTTTTCAAAAAACTTTTCCGCCCCCAAAATAGGCCTGAGTTTAAAGCAACTGGAATAACTGGGACTCCAAGCTTGTCATAAAGAGCACTGATCCCCCGTTGATAAGTAGCAGATTTACCAGGATGCGAACGAGTTCCTCCAGGAAAAATCATAATTGAACGGCCCT
>JACVCA010000174.1 GCA_016742295.1 Alphaproteobacteria bacterium
TACCTAACCAATGGAATACCCTTCTTTATGAACTATTTGTATCATGTTTTGATTACTTAAGCTTTAGAGAGCTTGGAACAGCAAAACTTGTCTGTAAAGATTGGTCCACTGTTGCAAAAGATGAAACTCTTTCTGTTGAGCATCAATATTTTAAAAGATCATATGCTACTTTATTGAGGAAAATAGATAATAATCACAAAGTCCAAGAACACGTAAAAGAAATGATAAGCAACTACGTCGTAAAAGGCAATATTACATGGCAATTTGATACTATACCAGACTTTTTATATAAATCTCTTTTAGCACCCTCAGCCATTGCGCAAGTATTACGCACTCCAGAATTAATGGCTCCTCTTTTTGAGAGTCCTATTAGAGCTTCAGACATTTACAGTGCATTACATCAGCCACTCCTTGATGAAGATCAGCGAGTAGCTATAGAATCCTATAGCAGATTAGGGTCTGTTCTTATGTGGAAGGGAAATATATTTTCAAAAGAATTCTTAAATTATACCTCTCTGTATCGTCCTACCTATAAGGCTTTATATTTATTGGCTCTTTGTCAACTGCCGAGTGGTTCTCCAATTTATAGCTTGGTGAATATGGTCTTTCATAAGTTAAGCATCCTTCAAACTTACCCTGCAAAATATGAAAACCAAGTCCTCTGGCTTCCCGAAGCTATGATGTATTTAGAGATTTCTCCTATTGATAGTTATAAGATAAGTGCTTTTTGTTACAGATGGGCAATAAATAGCTCAAGCTCAACTTTTCAAAAATTATGGCAAAGGTATGAAGAGCTATTTTTATTCAATGCAGCATTAGGTAATATTTCTGAGGCTCAATTTAGATTAGGCCTCATTAACTACCATAAAGGTGATTACCACAAAGCAGAACTTTTCCTGCGTCAAGCTGCAAGTCAAGCACATACCAACGCACAATATAAATTAGGAACCTTATTCTTAGAGCAAGGAAGACAGCAAGAAGCAAAGCTTTTATTCGAGCAAGCAGCACTAAAAGGGAATCTTGTTGCGTATTTTGTATTAGCGAAGTTTTGGTTTCACCAAGGTTACCTTGAGGAAGCTAAATCATCCTTCCGCCAAGTTGCTGAGCAAGCAAATGGCAAAGTACTTTATGGTTTAGCACAGCTACTAGAAAAAAACTTTCATCACCAATCGCTAGAGCTTTTTTACCGACAAATTGTAAGTTATGCCCCTTTTGCTCAGCAGCAGGTACTGAGTACACTTTTATTAAGTAAGAATGACTTGAGACAAATAAATTCTTTTTATTGTCAAGTTTTAAACTATGGAAAGGCTGACATACAAGATCATCTAGCTAATCTTTTAAATAAAAGGGGCAACACCATACTTGCAGAGATACTTCTTCAAAAAATTATCGATAAACAAAGGTCATGAATGATCTAGCTTTACCTTTTGCAACAAAAAAACCTTATGCATCTAAGAAGCAGCTGAAATATAATTTTGCTTCTAGACACATTTAGATTAGAATGGAAAAAATGGGGAGTTTATGCTTTTTTTAAGCTTTCAACGAGGATATTATGGATTCTCCTGCAAAACAATTGATTGCGGTTGGAATTGGAGCTTCAGCCGGTGCGCTTGAGAGCTTTAAGGAATTTTTTTCTGTAATGTCTTTAGAGAGTGGAATGGCTTTTGTCCTGGTTCAACATCTTGCCCCTTACTATCCAAGTATAATGGACAAATTATTATCCAATTCTACTTTTATGACGGTCAAGAAAATTGAAGACAAAATGCCAATAAAAGCAAACCATGTCTATATAATCCCGCCAAATAAATTTTTAAAACTTAAGTATGGCCTTTTACGATTAGAATCTCTTGACCCTCCATTCGTGGTACGCAGGACAATTGATGTTTTTTTTAGATCTTTAGCTGAAGATAAGGAAGAAAAAGCCATTGGCATAATCTTATCAGGTGCAGGCACTGATGGAATCGAAGGGTGTCGGGTTATTAAAGAAAGAGACGGCCTTGTCATTGCCCAAGATCCTAAGACTGCACCTTTTAAGTGGATGCCAGAAAATCTTATTTCATCAGGTCTTGCAGATTATGTACTTCCCATCGACAAGATGCCAGAGGTTCTCTTTCAACATACACTTAACATAAAAACATCTAATAACAAAATAAAAAGGGAAATTACCGAGGAATATACAGCCCTCAACTTTATTTTTGCGCAGTTAAAAGAGAAAACCAAAGATGATTTTTCGTCTTATAAAAAAGGGCCTCTCTTAAGACGTATTCATAGGCGTATGGAAAAAAGTAAGGTTAGAGCGCTTTCTGAATACGGTCAAGTTTTAGTAAAAAATTCTTCAGAATTAGTGCAGCTTCATAAAGACTTCATGATTGGGACGACATGTTTTTTCCGAAATCCTGAAGCCTTTGAAGCTCTCGCTCAAAAAATGCGCTCTCAGATTACAAGTGAGCTTCATTTCCGAGTCTGGGTAGTCGGGTGCTCAACAGGAGAAGAAGCTTATTCAATTGCTATACTCTTAAGAGAAAATCATGCTTTTCAAAATACAGACATCCAGATCTTTGCCACTGATATTGATGAAGAAGCTCTTACAATTGCGCGTCAAGGCACCTATTCGAAAAAGATAGAGGAACAAATTTCACCAGAGCGTTTAGCAAAGTTTTTTGATAAAGTAGGTGATAATTATTGTGTAAAACCTGACCTACGCAAAGGTCTGATATTTACAAGGCATAATCTTATTAGTGATATTCCTTTTTGTAAATTGGACCTTATTATCTGCCGGAATCTTCTCTTTTATCTTGAACCGGAAAAGCAAAAGGAAATCATAAAGCTATTTCATTTTTCTGTAAAACCAAAAGGATATTTGTTTCTTGGCATGTCGGAAAGGATGGAAAGCGATCATTTTTTTGAAATGGTCTCTGGGAAAAAATATTTATTAAAACGTATTTGACCGCTCTTGGAAGAACCCTAAGGTGAGGATGACCATAGTTTGATTAAGAAAAGCTGAGATCTGAAATTTCTTTTCATCCTGTGTCTAGCTTCAATTATTATTTCGCCATGCATTGCTTCAGGCTAAAATCGTACTGGGACACTTAAACTAAATAAGAAGGCAAGGATATAACACTCAAGCGCAACAATATTTTGCTTTCTTGATAAGTTTATATAAAATAAAAAACGAAATTTACTTTTATGCTTTATGGATAAGGAATTTATGAATTCAATTGTAAAACCACCCCTTATTGTTGGAATTGGAGCCTCAGCCGGCGGGTTTGAGTGCTTTAAAGAATTCTTTGCTGCAATGCCTTTAAAGAGTGAAATGGCTTTTGTCATTATCCAACACCTTGCGCCCGACCATAATAATCTCACAGCACAACTATTGGCCTCCTTTACGTCTATACCGGTCAAGGAAATTAAAGATAAAACGCCGGTGGAAGCAGAGCATGTCTATATAATAC
>JACVCA010000175.1 GCA_016742295.1 Alphaproteobacteria bacterium
GGTCAAGCATAACTGCCGCTGCTACCACAGGGCCTGCCCATGGCCCCCGTCCCACTTCATCAATACCAATGATATTACCGCTATGCTGCGATTCTAACTTAAAATCAGGCACTAACCTTGACCCTTTGTATGACTCTTATCTTTAGAGCTTTGTCCAACCCGGAACTTTAGAGATCGATAAACATAGCGCATAATTTTACTGACCCCTTTAAAAATCACTCCTACATTTCGAATTTGTGCCCCATAAATTGAGCTTACAATCTCTTGGAAAGAGGCCGCTTCTTTTGGTCCAAGAGTAATAATCCGTCTGGCCCCGGCAAGCCACAAGGGACTAAATGCAAGAGAAAGAGCCGCCAAGGAAATGACGAGACGTTGACCATCTGCGTCAATGAGTCCTGATTTAGTTCCAACGCTTGTTAGAAGAAATGCAAATTCTCCCATTTGCGCTAAAATTAAACCAGACAAAAAAGAGCGTGACCAAGGCTGGCCTAAAATATGTAACACCGTAATGTTGAGCAGGGATTTTCCAACAGTAATAAAGCTTAAAAGCAAGAGCACTTGCCAGATATGTTGCCAGATATACTGCAAATCCATGAGTAAACCGATGGAGAGGAAAAAGACCATCATCAGAATGCTTTGAATAGGCTTGGTTGACTGGAGCAAAGAATCGTGCGCTGTGGTATTTCCTAAAATTAATCCTGCCAAAAATGACCCATAAGCGGCAGATAAACCAATTAAACCTGAAAGAGCAGCTAAACAAAAGCAAAATGCTAAGCTTAAAAGTGGCAGCAAATCTTCATGCCCCTTTACAACATTTTCAAAGGGCAAACGAATTCTCTCCCGCCTACTTAGATAAAAGATTAATACACCTAAAATACCGATAGATAGGAGGCTTTGGATGATAATACCCACATGTAATTGTCCTGAGTTAAAATCTTTTAAAATTAACATCATCGGCACAACAGCTAAATCTTGGGCAATCAATATACCAATGGTCAGCTGACCGGTAGGTGTTGTAAGCTCATTAATGCCTTCTAACATCTTAACAGCTACGGCAGTACTGCTGAGTGCAATCGCACAAGCTAATAAAACTGTAAGCTCCAAGGGAATATGAAAAATTTTCCCCACACCAAGCATAACAAGAAGACAACCGAAAATTTGTAAAAGAGTACATAAAAGTGATATATGCCAAACTTTCTTAAAGTCTTGGAAATCAAGCTCCATACCCACCAAAAACAAAAGCATCAGAACACCTAGCTCAGCAAGAATTGTAACTTGTTCTCGGCTTTCAATCATTGCTAGCATAGAAGGGCCTAAAATCACACCCGCTAGAATATAACCTAAAACTGCAGGCTGCTTAAAACGTTCTAATAAGACACCACAGCCCAGAGCTGCCAGAGCAACAAGCGCAATTTCAGTTAAATTAAAATCATTATGCATTGCTTAAACGCTTAAGGTTATTGTAAAAACCATTATACTTTGAGTAATTAAGTTAGCTATATCATAACGCAATTAAATAGTATATTGCCAATCCTAGAAAGGCTTGATAAAGTTTTTACTCTCATCAGTTTTCCTCACTTTAAAGCAAAATCAAAAAAATCTGTAAAGTAAGGTTGACCAAGTTGAAATCAAACCGTATTATCATTTCACATCCTTTTCAGGGCGCTTAGCTCAGCTGGTAGAGCATCTGACTTTTAATCAGAGGGTCACAGGTTCGAACCCTGTAGCGCCCACCATATATACAAGGGGTTTAGAAAATTCTTAAGAATGGCAAAAATATCTTAGGTAGCAAAAAAGCTAATTGATCAAATTGATATTGAGAAGTGTGCATTTGCAATCGATGACTAGCTGAGATTCTATCTTCCCTTCCCTAAAAACCGTTATTTCCTATGCAAAGGCTTAATGTTTCTTATCAAGCCTTCCAATAGCAATATCTGACATCATCCGGGCCAATTTATTTGATGGATGCAAGACTCAAGCAAGAGTATCAATAGGGTTTATAAAAGCCTGAAATTAATGCATCGCCTTCAAGATGGCCTTTTTCTAAAATCTTATCTTGACGCTTTACTATCTATCTGGGGTTAAGTTTTTCAAATTAATGAATTACCATTTTTATCTTTACATTCACAATAAAATCATTTAAAAAGCTTGCAATTATGAACATAAAGTGGTATAGATATAATGTTTACACAATATTATTATAGTTTATGAAAGGTTATAATTACATGAGTACAATTAATTACATGAGTACAATAAAGACTATGCTTTTTACAATCAGCTTATTGTCAGGAACAGGTATGCCTGTGTTTGCCTCCGATAATCAAGATGATGTGGGCTGTTCTACCTCTAACCCAACCCCCCATATGGACTTTAGCATTAGCGAGGCTAGCATTCGCGCTGCTGGTGCACAGGCCCTTTCTAAGCTGCCCAACCTCACACTCACAGACCAGTGGTATAATCAGAGTGGCGATGCGGGGGCAGAGGCTCTCTCCAAGATGACCAGCCTCACAGACCTCGATCTGGGCGATAATAAGATTGGTGATACAGACTAAAGGCTCTTTCCAAGATGACTACCCTTAGAGTTCTTTTTCTGGCCTTTAATCCAATTGGCGAGGCCGGCCGAAGAGAGCTTGGAAAACTCGCCGATCAGAGAGTAAAGTTGGGCTGTCACTGGGCAGATTGAACAAAGATTTCTGAAGCTTTGGCAGGTGCCCTGCCTTTTGAAGGGTTTTAAAAGGCAGGGGCCCATGAGCAACTTATGTAAATATTAGAGTATTTCGAGGAATGCACGCAAATCCTCTAAAAAAGTATATGAATATCAATCTTAAGTATTTAATATTAAAGTACTTAAACACAGAATAATATTGCCTGGAATTCCTCCTGCTGAAAAAACTTATCCTATAAAGTTAACCTGACAACCCCAACAGGGCCCTATCATTCTTTTTCCTTGTAAGATCTTCCTTAACTATATTAATATTATATTTAAAATCAGACATGTTAAATAAACAGGCTAGATAAATAAGGAGATTAGAAAAAAGATGATTAAATATTTCATGACCTTCTTCATCTTGTTTATTATGAGCATGACTTGCACCCATGCAGAAAAATTAATTGCTTTTGAAGATACAAAAACAAAACTCTGGGGTTTTAAAAATGAAAAAGGGAAAACTATTATTCCTGCACAATTTCAAAGAGTTCACAAGAGTGAAAAAGACGAGCTTTTGATCCCTGTTAGTAAAAACGGAATTTTTTATCGAATGGATAAAAGGGGTAATTTAAAGTTTGAATCAGTCTTTTATGATAATGGCTGGGACTATTATGAAGAAGGCTTAGCTCGATTTTTTAAAAACGGGAAGGTTGGGTTTCATGATAAAAAGGGAAATGTTATTATTCAACCCCGTTATGATTTTGCTAAATATTTTAAAGACGGACGCTCTATAGTGTG
>JACVCA010000176.1 GCA_016742295.1 Alphaproteobacteria bacterium
CTCGCGTATGTCCGTTTTTAACATAGTTCGTAGAATGACATTTCTTGCAGGTTTGTTGGGGCATAGGGCTTCTCTCCTTTGTTTTTCTAGGAGTTTAACACTCTATCATCCTTTTGTTAAGTGTCCCGTTTTTTCATTATTAGCATAAACATTTGAGTAATTCATGTAGGCTTTTTCTGCGGGATGACCGTGCAAACTACCGCTGCTAAATACCACATAAGTAGGTTCAGTACTCCTAATCCATTTCTTGCTATTACTTTTATGTGTAAAGGCCCCATGATGGCTTGATTCTTCTAATGAAGTTTTTAAAAATGAAGGATCTACCTTGGAATAATTATCTATAATACGAGTTGTAGTAGTTCCGGTAGCATCACCGCTGAGCAAGGCGGAAGACTCTCCAATTTGAATTTTGACAACTAAACTCCCACTGTTATGATCATCAGGTAAGTTTAAAGGAATAATACTGCCGCTTGCCCCTTCCGTATGAGTGGGGTTAATTGATAGCATATGAATTTTAATATGGGCTCCATACTCTAACGCTTTCGAGAAAGGGTGGATAGAAGGTTCTTCATTAAACTTGCTAATAAACCCACCCTTTGGATGAGCAAAAATGTGAGGTTGGTAGACCCTACCTTTCTTCATAATGATTGCATCTAAATTCTTAATGGGATCAAAGCTCAAAGCAGGAAAATAGACTTCAGTGTTTTTTGCTATTTGCCCCTTTAGCCATACTCTAAAATTTTGCTTATATTTTTCGGGTACCCCGCCTAGTATGATATGATCTACTCTATCTTCCTTTTTAATTATATCTGGATAAAGGCTGTAATGGTCTCCGTCTTCATGTGAAACAATTATTGTCTTCACATGAATTAAGGAGCCTGTTGAGTCTTCTTTATCTCCTTTTTCTCCTAACGAGCGGCGGATTCCACTAATCATCTCTTTTTTAAGACGTTCTCTTTCTCCTTTCTGTTTTTTTACGGTAAATTTTTTACCTGGTTTATGAGCGATTACGGAAAGAGGACGCATTGTGCTTAGAGGAATTTCTTGCCTTACGTTAGGCACAGGCGTTAAGAATCCTGGTTGTGAAAGTGGGATCTCTATTTCTTCTAACTCTTTTTGTTTAAATCTTTCCATAAAATACTTATAGCTTAGATGTTCATTTAAATAGGATCTTGTACCCGCATCAATAATCATAAACGAAGGTTTTTTACTGATAGAAGGATCAAATATCTTAACGATATTGCAATTTCCTTGTCCTATATTCTTGATGGTAAGTTTTATATAAGGTTGAAAATCTTCTTGATCGGTACAAAGTCCAGGGTGGTTAATACCGATAAATACAATGATAAAACAATAAACAAGACCAACAACATTTCTACGCATTTTCATGCCCTCAATACTACTAATAGAATATATATGGGAGTTGCCTTTCCAAATTTCAATACCATATTGACAATATTTTAACCCCTGATGACAAAAGATGTCTTTTTATTTAAAGAAGTAATTTATTATCAATATGTTAATCTTATGGTATTTATGGAAATAAGATTTTTTTCGATTAAATTATTCGCTAAGAAATTGCTCCATGTACCCGAGGAAATCCTCGTAAGGCTCTAATTTACTAGCTTTTATAATTTCTGCAAAATGCTTCTTTGAGGTCAGACGCCGCATTTCCGCAAGACAGCATATATCCCCTATCCTGCAACCATCCCGAAAAGCCAAAAGAGCTCGGCTTTTCAAGCTAATTTTTTCTTCTTCCGTCTTTGCAATTTCAGAAAGTTTTAAGTTTAGGGCACCTAAATATCTAAAGCCTTTTGGGTCTCGAGCTTTTCCTGCTTTTATAAAATAATTCTCGGCTTGCTTGATAATCTTTAGTGGAATCTTTTTCAGCTTTTCTGTTTTTAAAAAGCTATAATTTAACTCTACAGGCCCAACAAGCTTGACCCCTTTAGAAAGATAACTAGATGCAATATTTGCCTTACTAGCTTCTTGGGCTTTATCCTCGTAATGTTGTTTTTTATAGACTCTAACTAAACTTAATGAGGCTTCTTCATGACCAGTCTGCAAGGCTTTGTTAAGGAGCTCTGCAGCTTTTTCCAGATCGCTCCTCTCTTCAGCCATACTGGCAGCCCTAATGTAAGCAGGCGCATAGCCTTGAGAAGCAAGCTCTAAGAACTCTTCTTCAGTTGGTCTGCAAGAGCTGTATTTGACGTAGAGTGATTTAAGAACCAAGATTTCAAACTTGTTTTTGAGATCTTTTCCTCTTTTGTGAAGCTTAATATCATTTTCTGAAATATAATTCCTCACAAAATAAGGATATATGCTATATTCCCTTCCAAGGGCATAGCACACATCAGGATGGTCAAGAGTCTGCTTAAGATCTTCAAAAATTGAGCTATAAAGATTAGTATAAAAAGGTGAGTATTGTGGACCGATCATACTATAATTCTCTTGAAGGCTTTTCAGTACATAAAAACCTGCAAGACTATGCTTAAATTTATATGCGAATACATTACTCCAAATAATATCTAAACGATGGATAAGATGTTCAGTCCTATGCGTCTCTAACCATTTATGAATATGGGAGGCAGGAAAGAAAAGTTGCCCCCCCACCCTCTCTTTCGCAGTCTTTTGAGCTGGCCACTTAAACGCTTTAAGTTCATCTGCGATTCTTTCCCAATGAAGAGGTAAATAATCTAACTTTTCAAAATCATGATAAGCCTTTTCTAAGTATAAAAATGAAGCATAGAGATAACTTTTTTCAATCGTTTCTTTTAAAGATAAAATCCCTTCTCTTAGGCTTAATAGCTGTTGATCTTCTTCATGAAAGATAACTTTCGGGCGCCCTTTAGATTTCTTAAAAAATGTGCTTGCAGCATCTTTTTTTTGAGAGGTAGAATTTTGCTTTTGAGAATAAAGTGCCTCTGAATCAAATTTCCGCTTTTCATGCTTTTCACTCGCACAAGATTCTTTTTGAGAAGAGAAATTTTCTTTATCTCGATCTATAGGGGTAGGTTTTTTATATCTAACGCCTTTATCCATTTCTACTTCTGAAGAAGCAATGGCTGTTATCACATGCGTAGAAAAAATGTTTATGAGCAATAGATAAAGGAGGATAAGGGATTTAGAAAATAAGAAATTGCACATAATAAATTTTACCTTCTAATTCGATCCAGATTAATTTATTTGAACACAAGGCCATAGATTTATCTAGAGGGTATTTTAATAAAATTCAAAACAGTTTGGATAGATAGTTTTACAATCTGTATACAATTCATCAGTAAGCCAAGACCCTGCAGTCGAATTCTAGAGTCTGTTTCCGTGACAGCTCACCGAGACTGGCTCCTCATTTTGTCTTCCTGCTTGACATGCTTACCGATCTCAAGCTTCATTTGGTCCAGTTTT
>JACVCA010000177.1 GCA_016742295.1 Alphaproteobacteria bacterium
ATTTACTATCGCCTCAGTGCTAGCCTAAGAAGTACGCGTCAAGCTTTGAATTATAGAGGTTTTGTATCAGGCATGAACCCATTAGAGCTTAGATCTATAAACTTGGCACCGTATGCCTCTGGCTTGAGGTCTAGGACGATTTTATAAAGTCCAAGGGTGCCTGTAATATTCAGATATTATTTGGACAAGGTAGCGCTGCTAAAGACCCACAACCTCAAGATAGGTACTTAACCCTAATTGGGCGAAGTGGCATATTCAGTTTAAGCATTCATGCTGTATGGGTGGATCTTAATAAGCTTGTTCCTACTTCTTTTTATTCTAATATTACAATCGTTCTTTTTTGAGTAAAATCTTCTATACTAAAGCCTGAGAGGGAACATTGATTCATTATCTTGCCTGTATGTCAATAAGTGCTGTATAATATATCTTATGGTAAATTTGTGTATTATTACCCAATAGAATCAATTTATTATGCAACTTCAGTATGAATATCTTCTGAAGTTTCATCTGCACCATGAAGCGATAAAAACGTCTGTAATTGTTCCGTAGTCGGCAACGCATTTTCAAGCTCTTTTGGAAGAGCTTCGGTAACCTGATAGCTTGAAACACCAATTGGCTTCGTACTGCCTTGTAAGGCATATTCAACAATGATGTTCTTATTTGATTGGCAAAGAATTAAGCCTATACTGCTATTGTCATCTGGATGTTTAACTTCATTATCTACAGCCGCTAAATAAAAGCCCATTTTTCCTGCATATTCCGGAATAAATTTGCCTGTTTTGATTTCAATCACAACATAACACCGAAGCCGGGTATGATAGAATAGCAAATCGATGAAGAACTCTTCATCTGCAACAACTAATTTATATTGACTACCCATAAATGCAAAGCCAGTGCCTAATTCAAGCAGAAAGTCTTTGATATTTGTAATCAGCCCTCTTTCAAGTTCTCTTTCTTTAGATTTGCGCTCAAGCGTTAAGAATTCTAGGTTATAAGAACTTTTAAAAACTTCCTGCGCTAAATCTGATTGTTCTGAAGGTAGATTGGCTGAGAAATTCGTAAGAGCTTTTCCTTGCCTATCATAAAGATTACTTTCAATATGATGAACGAGAACATTTCTTGACCAGCCATTTTCTATTGTTTTATGGATGTACCAAAGCCTTTGTTCTTTATCCTCTACCTTATCCAAAAGATGAGTTATATGTCCCCAAGGTAATTGCGCAACACTCTGTTGCGTAAGTTCATAATCCAAGTGAAAAGCTCGTGCAAAGGTCTGCATATAGACCAAATTACGAGGAGATAATCCTTTCATAGTAGGAAATTCATGACGTAAATCTTGAGAAATTCGCTCAATAACTTTCGTTCCCCAACCTTCCTCTTTCTGCCTTTCAAGAATGTGTTTACCAATTTTCCAATAAAGAGAAACAAGTTCAGCATTAACTGCTAAATGAGCTTTAATGCGAGCAGTTGAGATTTCTTGCTTAAGAGTTTCAAGGAGTTGAATATAGTTATTCTGAATCGACATGCAATAACTCATAGCATTTTGTCATTAAATGTGCATCTCATTTTTAAAAGCTAGTCTCTTACAAGCTCACAGCCATAAAGACGATAAGAATTTAAACCATGCAAAAGCCGTAAAAAAAACAGATAATTTTTATTGATTATAGCCGTATTAACTCAAAATTCTTGTTTGTGGCTTTTCTTTTTTAGATCAAGGTATTATAAGACAGTTTGTAACTTTTTCATTGTTACTGGCCAGGGAACCAGATATCCTTCGTTTGCGCATAGATGACATATGTATAAATTACGCAATAAGTTATTGCTAATACCTATTGCGCATGTTATACATATGTACGTGATGAGCAAAACTTAATGGAAAAGGCACCTCCATGATCCCTTTTATTGGTCGCAAGGAAGAGCTTAAGCGCCTTGATCAAATGTGCAAAATGAACGGGCCTCGGCTTGTCGTCATCAAGGGCCGACGGCGTATTGGAAAAAGTCGACTTGTAGAAGAATTTGCCAAAGACAAAGTGTTTTTTAGCTTTTCTGGCCTTGCCCCCACACCAAATGTAACGGCTCAAGATCAGCGAGATGTCTTTGCACGGCAATTTTCTCAAATTTTTAAGCTTCCTCCCCTATCTTTTCCTGATTGGAGCGACGCCTTTAATCATCTAACAAATTATATTACTAAAATACCAACGGTGATTCTATTTGATGAAATTTCATGGATGGGTTCTAAAGATCCAACATTTGTGGGAAAACTCAAAATTTGGTGGGACCTTTATCTTCAGCGACATCCACGCCTAACATTAATTTTTTGTGGCTCTGTATCTACGTGGATTGAAAAAAATATTATTAATAGTACAGCTCTTTTTGGGCGTATCTCTCTAAAAATGACCCTTACGCCTTTCTCTCTGCCCGAATGCGGACAATTTCTTAAAACTATCGGCTTTAAAGGCTCTCCTTTTGAGATCTATGGAGTGCTTTCTATCACAGGGGGCATTCCTTGGTACCTTGAAAAAATAAACCCTTCTGAAACCGTTGATGCTAATTTGAAGGATTTGTGCTTTAAAAAAAACAGTATTCTCGTCCAAGAATTTGATCGAATCTTTAATGATTTATTTGAGGGGCATGGCAAAACACATAAAGAGATCATCCAGCATTTAGGAGAAGGCAGCAAGACACTTGCTGATTTACGGACTGCGCTCCATTATCCTCGGAGCGGTACCCTTAGCGAAATAGTTGAGGATCTTATCACTTCTGGTTTCGTTACTAAGCACTATCAGTGGTCTATTAAAACAGGCGCCGTAAGAAAACAGAGTCTTTACCGACTCAGCGATTGTTATTTACGCTTTTATCTAAAATATATAGAGCCCAATCGTCAAAGAATTGAGCAGGGTAGTTTCCAAGATGTACCCCTCACTCAACTTCCTGGCTGGGAGTCTATGATGGGTATTCAAGTAGAGAGCCTACTCCTCGAAAATCGTCCTCTTTTGTTGCGAGCTCTCGGAATTAACCCGGCAGATATTGAAAATGATAATCCTTATCTGCAGCAAAGAACAACACGACATCGAGGATGCCAAATTGATTATTTAGTCCAAACAACGACTCGGACCTTGTATATGTGTGAATTTAAATTCAAACGTCGCGATATTGGATCAGAGATCATAGATTTAATGAAGGATAAAATATCTCGCTTTGCTCCTCCCCGTGGATTCGGAGTAGCGCCTGTTCTTTTTCACTTAGGGGATGTATCGGACTCTGTTTATGATAAAAACTATTTCTATCGAATTTTAAATATTGCCGATTTATTGGAATAGGCAGATCATCCCCTAACTTTTGAATGGTCTCCTCTTTTAGACTTGAACTTTTGCAGAAATTCAAATTTAAAATACACGTT
>JACVCA010000178.1 GCA_016742295.1 Alphaproteobacteria bacterium
ATTGTTATATTCTAGGTCGAAAGCAAACGCCTCTATTGAGTTTTGAACGATTTCGGATGTAAGTTTTCCTGTTTTAAATAACTGAATTAAATGATTTCTATTAAATTTAATAAAATCCAACGGCTCAACATTAATACTTTCCCAATCTTCAGGAAGCTCTATATTTTGAACTGGATCAGTAGTAGTTGTGTTATTTAAATTACTACTACTACAGAGAGGAGATGTTTCTTGTTTAGTGATCCAATTGTTACCTATTTGTTTACCAAAATTAAGTTGCTGGAGTTCCTCCATGACTGCATTTCTTAAAGCTTCAGATATTAAAAAGTTAGAAAACCCCCCTCTCCCCACTTTACCGTTATCTCTTACAAAAAAACCTTTACCTATCAATCTTTGAATTGAAGTTTTTACAGTCATTCCATGTGCGCCAATGACTTCTGCTAATGCTTCAGTTGTAATTGGTCCTGATGAAAGTTGTCCTCTTAAAACACACTGATTTACAATATAAAAAAGCAACTTTCTTTGATGTCCACATAGTCTTCGTAGAGCGTCACTTTTAATTTCTATAAGAGGTAAATACCCTGGTTGGTTGTGGCTACTTTGGCTTAAGATCGGTTCTCTAAATAGAGTACTGTTTGTTTCTTCTTTGTCCTCTATATGTTTTATGAGAGTTTCCGAAATGTTCTTTGTTTGTTCTCTGTTAGTATACTTTAGGTTCTCATTTTGTAATCCTGTTTGTGTACTAATTGTTACTTTTTTGTTCTCTGTTTGTTCCTCTATAAGCTCAGTTGAGTGTGAAGTAGAAAAGTCAACTATATTATTTACTTTATTATCCTTTTCAGTCTCAGGTGCTATACCGGTAAGTTTTTTTCCTTCGATATTCCAAGGACGATAGCTTTTTTTCTTAAAAGATGCTTTATTTTTTACTTTATATTCATTGATAAGTGGCATTTTGAACCCCCCTATTCCTTATTAAGCAACTGCCTTAGGAGTTTCTTCTAATCTACCTAAAGATATTTCTGTCTGCTCATCTAAAGTTTTATTGATTTGCAAAATTTCTCTTGTAAGCAAATCAATATCTTCTTTTGCAGAGGTAATCTTCAGAGAGTCAAAAATTGATGTGCCATTAGCAATAGTGTTAGGGAATTCTTGACTTGCACGAATATAGCTTTTGTAAAGTTTATCACCATAAATAGGATGTTTTATGAGAGTACTTAATACTTCATGCGAGAGTGAAGTTCTGGTATCAAATTTATTTAAAACAAGTTTCAATGGTATTTTAGTACTAAAATTTTCCTCGAGGTTTTGCAATTCATGAGAAGTAATTTTCAACCCTGATAGACTAAACTCTTCGGGTGTTACTGGAGCTATTATAATATCCGCAGTAAGAGCTACAGCAGCAACTGATTGACCAAGCGCAGGAGGACAATCTATTATAATAAGGTCATATTTTTTTTTGTATTCATCAAATTTCTTTTTATAAACTTGATCTATGGCGTGTCTTTTCAAGATAATAATATTATCAAGAACTGCATTTTCAATTCTACTAGGAATAAGATCAATACCTGGGCCAATAGAAACTATCGTTTTATCCAGATTAATATTGTCTTGAAGAACATCAATCATGATAGGAAGCTCTTCTGCATCCACACCAAAGGCTTGAGTTAAGTTTCCTTGTTGATCAAGATCTATACATAGAACTTTTGCTCCATACAAATTTGCTCTAACAGCTACTGCATGAGCTAATGAGGTTTTACCCGTTCCTCCTTTAACAATTTGAAAAGCAATTATTTGCTTTTTGAACTTATAACCAAAAAGTTTTCTAGATGTATCATGACCAAAATAAACTCTATTCTGACTTTTATGAAATTCTAAAGATTTAACTTTTAGTTGTTTGTGAACTGCTTGAAGACTTACACTAAGAAATCGCGCTGCCTCCGAAGCTGTCATTTTAGCCTGCATTTTTTACCCCAATTAAGAAATAGGTTTAAGTAAAGCTTAAAAATATGATTATCACTTAAACTTCCATTGCGCAACCCTAAAATTCAAATTAATATTTACTGAGGTGTAGGAAAACTAACTCTCATTTTCAGGGTTAAGTGTATTTAAATTAATTCAAACTCAAAAAGATAACAAATAGTCTACAATTAGTAAACGATGGAAATTTTATATTTATCAGTGCAAAAATGTGAGACAAACAAAAATGGTTGTGATTTATATTGTAAGCCCATAAAAAATATTAATAAATATAATAAATAATCAAATTTTTAACAGTAAACAAAAAGGTTACATAAAAAGGACAATAAGAAAACAAACATTGAACAAAAAGATTACAAATGGGGAACTAATTGTTAGGAGAGAAAAAATTTCATGCTTATAAGGGGCTTTGACTTGGGAAAAATTTATCTAATTAATAAGTAAGTATTTATTCTATATTGTTTCAATTTTAATTAAGCCGATGAAAAGGTTATTCATAACTTTTAACGTACATAATTCTTTTTCAACTGACGCATGTTACTTTGTACATGGCATATCAAATAAACTTGAAAGGAATATATAAAATAACATACTTATACAAAAACATTTTCTTAAAGCTGAATTAAAGAGGATACATATAGGATACAAATGAGCAACAAACAGGATACAATCAAGGTACAATTTGTAAACAATTTATAATATTAAAATAGAAGGCAAAAAATGAATATATATGATTAAAAATTAATGGAATATAAAAAATATATATGAAACAAGATATTATGTAGAGTAACAATAAAATTTAATAGGGAACAAATTAGAAACAAAAAAGGAACAGTTAGAATACAATATTAATAATAACAGTAAACAAAAAGGTTACATAAAAAGAACAATAAGAAAACAAACAAAGAACAAATAAGATACATTATCAAGTTTAATTTTAAATTATAGTGCCCTCAAAATTTATAAAAACGTTGAGTAACTCTCTTAATCTTCATCTCAAAAACTCTCAAAAGAGCATTCTCTTTACCTTTAAATGAATTATGAGATTTCACTTCGTATTCTACGAATTTGTGAGAAACTTGATTTAAAGATTAGATGAATTGGTTTTGTCCATACGTCTTTATCCCAGCTCATTAACCATGACCATAAAGGCAGTCTTGGGGAAGATTTTAGAGCATTTAAAAATGCACCTGGAAACACAAGAAACAATAAAGGAGATAGAATCCTCTCATCAGCCTGTGTTTTGGAAAGATGTATATAAACAGCTTACTTTTAGATTGGGAATAGGGAAGTTTAAAAGCTGGATTCCTTAGCTCACCTTGCAAAACATATACGCTGATACATTGGTCTTAAAAGCTGCAAGTCAACGAAGACCTATATGGCTAAAGCGG
>JACVCA010000179.1 GCA_016742295.1 Alphaproteobacteria bacterium
GATAAGCTCTTCTTCAAACCATGGATTAGTTTTGATCCATGCATTATTACGCCAACTAGGATGAGGCAACGGTATATAAGTTGGAAGATAATGTCGCCATCTTCTTACACAATCAGTTAAGCTGAGTGTACGATCTAAATAATATCGCTGAGCGTAGCTGCCTACAAGAAGTGTAAGTTTAACATTGGGCAATAATGCCTGCACTTTTTCATGCCACAATGGTGCGCACTCCGGGCGCGGTGGTAGGTCGCCTCCCTTTATATTGCGTCCCGGATAACACATTCCCATAGGCATAATAGCAATTTGCTTCTCATCATAAAACGAAGCTCGATCCAGTTGTAGCCACGCCCTCAAACGATCACCACTCGCATCATTAAAAGACAGCCCCGTCTCATGAACCCTGGTTCCCGGGGCTTGGCTGATAATCAGTAAACGCGAGGAATTTGTCCCACGAATGATTGGATTAGGTCCAAGAGGAAGGTGGTTCTTGCACACACTGCAGCTACGAATCTTTTTTAGCAATTCTTCTAATTGAGAGCCTAGAAATGCTTTATTTACATCCATTGTTAACATTATCTTCAGTGTGAAAGTTTATAGGTATGTATTATATTATATTTACTATTACCGTGCGCGCGTTCCATCAACGCTATAGTTTTTATTTTAAGGTTAAACTTCCGGTGACTCAAGGTCATAAATTGCTGCGCAATTATGTTTTTTTCATCTTGTTCCAGGTAATGTCTAATGC
This sequence comes from Alphaproteobacteria bacterium, assembly GCA_016742295.1. Taxonomy (GTDB): domain Bacteria; phylum Pseudomonadota; class Alphaproteobacteria; order JAGOMX01; family JAGOMX01; genus JACVCA01. Next base: position 746 of record JACVCA010000179.1, read on the forward strand.
CCTGAATTTTTATATGTGGAATATAATCTTTATAGGTATTATCAAAAATGTAACATGTTGCTGATGCTAAAAGTTCGCCTGCAAAGTCATGGATGGCTAAGAATTTTTCATGAGGGCCCATTTGTAGGCAAAGGCTATCTCCATTAATGCCTAAAGACAACCCCTTAGTAACTTGTGCTGTGAAAATCTGAATCTCCCCAAGAGAATGAAAAGCGTGAGCCACTTCTAAGCGATCATGCCACTCTACATTAGCAATATAGCCTAATGTTAAATGATAATTGATTTTTTCTTCCCAGCGTACAAGTGAAGAATTAAGAGGTAACCTGAAGATATGAGCAAGGTTAAAGCGGGTAGATTCATCAAAAATTACCGCAAGAAACATATTTTTAGTTGACGCTGTATCTTGAGTCATTAGGTGCAACCTGTTATGAGATAATTAATATACTAAGTGTGATATAGATAGGTAAAAAAAAGACTAAAAGATGAAACAGGCTTACCTTAATGCTGAGATTATAGCCTTGCAGGCGCTAAACTTTATTTTCGAAAATGAAGATTATCAGAGTGCATTTTTGGAAAATTCAGGCATTTCGATTGGTGATCTTAATGCAGATTTGATAAAAAACCCTGAAACACTAGCAGCTATTCTTGATTTTATCTTAGAAGGTGATCAAACCCTGCTTGGTTTTTGTGAGATTGCGCAACTTACTCATCAAGATGTTTGGCGTGCACGCTTGCAACTTCCTGGCTCTCCTGCAGAGGGATAAGGAATGAGAAATTAGCGCAAGAATTATGTTGACTGTTCTATTTTAAGGGGTCTTTTTGAAGTACTTTCTTTCATGAAAAAAATAAAGAGAATTTGGGGATATGGAGAGTGTCGAGCTAAAAATACAAGTAGATATCAAAAATATGAGAAAAATAGAGCTCAAAACCTATTCTCAAACTAGTGCATCACAGCATGAGGATACTTTAAATTCCAATGATATTCGCGTTGTAGGCAATACTCTTCATTTTTTAGGGAAAAAATTTGAGTGTGCAATTGGTAGAAATAGAATGATCCCTGCTTCTGATAAAAAAGAAGGTGACGGCAAGACTCCTAAAGGAACTTATTCATTGGTTGAAGTATGGTATAGGCCAGATCGTACAACCGTTGAGACCAATCTTCCTTTGTACAAAATACTTAGCGATGATGGATGGTGTGATGCCTCTGATGATCAAAACTACAATAAACATGTAAAACTCCCTTATTCTGCAAGCCATGAAGTACTTTACCGAACGGATGGTGTTTACGATACCTTTGCGGTCATCAATTATAATTATCCGGACTCTATTTCCGGACGAGGCATGGCTATTTTCTTTCATATTGCCGCAGAAGACTTTTCTCCTACAGCAGGTTGTGTAGCGCTTAAGCACGAAGATTTAAAATATGTTTTGAAAAATTTTTCTCCTTCTGCAAAGTTTATTATTGAAGAATAAAAAAACTTGAAACAATTACATTTTGTAAAATTTGTTGAACTAAATAATTTCTTTCATTAAAATTCTAAGGGTCTTGGATCACGGGAAAAGGTCTTATATACTTTTTGATCCGTAGCACTGATCTTAGAACTATCGATAATTGTAGCCCGCAGAAAGATTACAAGTTCAGTTACCTCACGGCTATCTTCTTTTCCAGTTAAGAAAGCACCTAAAAGAGGAATTTCATCTACACCCGGTAATGCATTGCTCGTATTTGTAGATCTTTCTTCCATTAATCCACCCATAATCACCACCCCACCAGAATCGACCTGTAAGACTGAATCTAGCTCGCGTACCTGTACTTCAGGAACCGTTGAAATCTTTTGTTGTTCAGATAAAATACTGACTGCTGGGTCTTCAATTTCACGCGCTACACTTGAGATGGTGGGGCGCAAGGCCATGGTAATTTTTCCTGTTGTTTTGTCTATCGTTGGGTGAACAACCATTACGAGACCGATGGGAACAGTTTGAATTTGACTCGAGGCCCGTTCAAGAATGCGTTGTTGCCGATCTTCAGGAATTTCCCGCAAATAATTCACTTTAAAAAAGACATGATTACGAGCAACTTTTAAAACTGCAGAATGGTTATTCATAACCGTAAGGCGAGGACTTGAAAGCGTGCGGACAGTTCCAAATTGATGCAGAAAGCTGACCAAACCCGTAAGGTTATGATGGTGTCCTGCAATTTTCAAAACATTGCGTTCCGCCATCATAGTAGGAGTTATCCCTAATGGGGCAAGCTCTCCAAAGGGAAGTGAAAGGCTGAAATTTCTGCTAAGTACGTGCCAATTTATGCCAGATTTATAATCGTCACTTAAATTGACTTCAACGATTTTGGCCTCGATCAAAACTTGGCTTGAAGTGCTAGATTTTAAATGATCCAAGTAAGCTGCAATTTGACGTTGGACTTTGTCGCTTGCAAAAATGGTCACGATGCCACCTTGCTTGTGAACCGTAAATGTATTGGGTTGTAATGAATTAAAGGTTTGTCCGCTCTCCAAAAGAAGCTTGAGATTTTTTTCAAGTTCATCCCAAAAGTCACTTTTTGACGAATCTGTTACAAGTGTACTTGAACCGTTATCAAAATCCCGATTATA
>JACVCA010000180.1 GCA_016742295.1 Alphaproteobacteria bacterium
ATGTACTTACTTATAAAGTTATTAGATAAATCTATTTTTTTAGAAAATAATTTTTGTTGATTCTCTTGGTTAATATCTGATGAAGTTTTAACAGAATGGTTTATTGCTCTACTTTTTATTTGGCTAATTCTTTTTTTTAAATCATTTTTTTTCTGAATTATTTTAAACCCCAAGAAAGTAATTAAAAAGCCTCCAAAGCTTAAAGAGAAAAGCCAAAAATCTACACTTTGAAATTTAAACATTCGTCAAGTATCCTTAAAAATCTTTAAAATTAACCATTTTTTTAATTGTAATAACAGAAGCAATCAGCAGACCTCCCGCAAGCATTAAAAGTTTATGTCCAAAAGGACTATTTTGAAAAATCTCCAGATATTTAGGTTGTATAAAATTAATTCCAATAAAGGCAAGGATCGGTAGCGACCCTACGATCCAGCCTGTTGTTTTAGCTTCAGCTGACAATGCCCTGATTTTGTCCCTTAATGCTTCTTGAGAGCGTAATACACGTGCAATTTCTGCTATTAACTCAGCTGCACTTCCCCCGGTTTTTCGTTGCAGAATTAAAACTGAAACAAAGAAGTGGAAGCCATTGTAAGGAAAGCGATTTACAGAATTTCTGAGAGCTTGTTCAAAAGGGACTCCAAAGCTGATTTGATCAAGAATATATTGAAACTCCCCCCTGACAGGTTCTTCAATCTCTCGAGTGATGGTATGAAAAGTTTTTTCAATTGTTATTCCTGTTTTAAGTCCCCGTGAGATAATATCAAGTGCATGAGGGAAGGTATTAAGAAACTTACGTTCTTGAAGTGTATCGACATAATCTAAACCGTAATATGATAAAATAATGCATGCGGTTATTCCACTTATAGCACTTGTTAAAATGCTTAGTTGAGACATAATTGTTATGAGATATGTAACCATAATACAACACAAAACAAAAATTGGTATGGCTTTTACATAATTCAAGCTCTTGTGTTTTATAAAAACTCTTATGAATCGTGGAAGTATAATCTTATTAGATATAAATTCTCCTAAATGGCTCTCAATTTGGTTTTTATTTTTTTTAATGAATAAAGCTGCGTCCTTATTATCTTCTCTTTCTATTTCTTGCGTTCTATATAACAATAATTTTTGGCGTAACCGGATTTGAGCATTATGTTTTTTGAAATAGAGGTATAAGAACGCCATAACTGCAAAGCAAATTACGGTTATAGAGCAGAATTGTAATAGGCTATTTTCAAGATGCATTAAAGTACCTTATTTTAAGATATTAGAAAGTTCATCTTGTAAGCCAGCATAATGAATTTTTTCAAATGAACTGAGATGGCTGTTTAAAAACTGGTATTCTCCAATTATGTCTCCTTGGGAGGTTAAGGACTCAAACTTAAAGGCAAATATATTTTTACATTCAATGATGCCATCTTTACAATCTCCAACATCCATAATCTGGGTTATTCGCCTTGTCCCATCGTGCATACGCGCAACTTGTATGATTAAATCTATTGCGCCAGCAATATAGTTTCTTATTACAGGTACCGGTAGATCATACCCCGCCATCAAAACCATATTTTGAAGCCGATTTAATGCTTCTTCTGCACTATTGGCATGTAAGGTTGACATTGAACCATCATGACCAGTATTCATAGCTTGTAGCATGTCAAACGTTTCATCACCTCGACACTCGCCAATAACAATACGATCGGGACGCATACGCAATGCATTATGAAGAAGGTCACGAATAGTAATCTTCCCACGCCCTTCAATACTTTGGGGACGACTTTCAAGCCTTACAACGTGAGGCTGGGTCAAACGTAACTCTGCCGCGTCTTCAATTGTAATTATTCGTTCTTGGGGATGAATACAATGAGAAAGAGCATTTAATATAGTCGTTTTTCCTGCTCCCGTTCCTCCCGATACTAAAATATTAAGTCTGCTAGATGCAGAAATTTCCAGGAATCTAGCCATATTTTCTGACAGATTATCATTTTTGATCATTGTTTTAAAGGTAATGTCTTCACTTGAAAATCGTCTTATAGAAATGATTGTCCCTTCAAGAGCAACGGGATTTGTAATAATATTAACGCGGCTACCATCTCGAAGACGGGCATCAACCATGGGACTTGACTCATCAATACGTCTTCCAACCTCATTGGCAATCTTTTGTGCAACTTGCATGACTTGTTGCTTTGAATGGAATTTAATATCAGTTTTTCTTAACTTACCTTTCTGCTCGATATAGATAGCATCTGTACCATTGACCATAATATCAGTGATGCTCGAGTCAGCAAGCAGAGGCTCTAATGGGCCAAGGCCTGTCATAATATCTGTGATATCAATTGCAATCTGCTGTTGTTCTTTATAGCTGACCTTGATATTGGTTTCTTCAATAAATTGACCAATAAATGTCTCAATCTGATTTTTTAGATCTTCAATAGGAATCTGTGAGGCGGTTTGAAAATCAATTTGTGTAACAAGCTTTTCAAAGGCTCTATCTCTAAATTCAACAAGAGAGGAAGAAAGTTTTGAGCCTTTGCTCTCATAAATTCCCTCACTCAAAGAATTCTTTTTTTGAGCCTTGGGCTCAGGACTAGGCTCTTCAAGAACGCTTTTATCTACTTTTATATTGTTTGTTTCAAAGTTTTTACGACCAAATTTTAACACTCTTAATCTCCCTTTTGAGAATTTAAGTGTTGTCTATCCAATCTGTATTTTAAGATTTATTAGTAAAAAAACCGCTAAGAAAAGATTTTTTGTTCGCTTTAAAAGTTGAAGGGCCTATTGGTTTCTCCACAAGAATACTCGTAAGCTTATGAAGATCAGTGGAAAAATTTCCACTCAAGCTTGCGGCCGGAGTTCCTTCATTGAGTGCCGTAAGAGGTTTTATAGGATCAAAAGACAACAAAATGTCAATTTTTTGCTTGATGGTCTCTTCATAAGTTTGTTGGGGTAGTTGTCCTTGCTTATATTCACCCACCTTATTTGCAATCAATACCAAGCGTTGATGAAGACTATTTTTTTCATTAAAAAAGGCTAAAGTACGAATCGTATCTCTTAAGGACAGGATAGTAAAGTCGGTGACAATGGCCACAATATCTATATTCTCTAGAAAGGCAGCATAGGCGGGATTAGAAAATTCTCTTGAAAAATCATAGAGAATATAATGAAACTTTTTCTTTAAAAGAGCGACAAGCTTTTCAATACTTTCTTTAGGAACTTTGTGCCTAGTACTCAAGGATTCAACAGAACTGATCAATGAAAGATGAGCACTATACTTTGCAAACATACGTTCAAGAAAAACCTCATCGATCCTGTCAGGAGATTCCAATAAATCTGTAAGCCTCTGTGTATAAGGC
>JACVCA010000181.1 GCA_016742295.1 Alphaproteobacteria bacterium
GGCATAATAGCTTCAAGTGCAAGAAAATAAAGCACACCACTAACAAGCATTGCAGAGTCAATCTCACAGTACCGGACCCCCCAATGAAAGGGTGAAACTTCAGAAATATGAAATTGTAAGAGTTCTGTTTGTCTGACATCATTTTGTTGAAAGTGCTGTGGCAAAAGGAGCATACCTTCGTGCCACTGGATTGCATCTGTTACGAGAACAACCATTATCGTTTTACCTCATTATTTTTTCTTAAAATTTTGATTAATTTTACTCTGCAGGTTCAATAAAGAATTGAGTTTTTGCTAAATGAATTTGGATACTATCCATAGAGACTAAGCGAATACGATGCTCGCCTGGGCGTTCATAGCTTGCAAAAACCATTCCCCCTATAGGGCATGATGAAGTTAAACCAAAAGAACAGAGAGAGAGCAGTTGTGGACCAATGAATTGTCCAGGTACAACTTCCCAGTGATATATCTTAACCATTTCAGGGTAATCGCGTAGAATCTGTTCTCGAGCCTTAAAATAATCTTTGGCTTTCATTTTTTGTAAAGCTTCTAAGAGTTCTTTTTTATAAATTGCAACAAGGTCGACAGCCGTAGCTGAATTGTCGTTTGCATCTTGATCCACAACAAGTTTGACACTTGAAATACTTAATTCCGGATCTGGAGGAGGAGGAGCTGCACAGCTCGTCAGCATCACACACAAGATATAAATGGATATTCTCAATAAAAAGACAGTTTTTTGCAGAGCAAAAAATGGATTGAGGCTAATTTTTTGTTTGTTATTCATAAGTTTTACCTTCTTGCCTCAGGTGCTTCTTTCATATCTCCTCGAACAATTGTTCCCCATAGAGAGAAGGGCGGAGTTAGCTTGATAAGATTGCTGTAAGCTGTTTCATAATCATTATAGAATGAGGAACGTACGTGGTAAGTTAGTTTACCATGCTCGTTAATACTGCGTGAAACTTCAGCTTTTATGCCTTGTCGGGTCATTTCTTTAACCATTTCACGTGCAGTCTGCTCAGTATCAGTCCGACCAAACTCGATTGCAAAAGGGGGCTGAGGAATTTCTTCCGCAATGACTTCACTTGGGTCAGTTTTTGAATGCGTGCCAAGAATTCCCTGAATCTTATTTGAGGATAGGTGTTTAGCCGTAGCTACAGTATCTTCTTGAATTCCATCTTTTATTTCCCCGCCAATTCCTTCTAAATCTTCCTTCTTAAGCGGGGTTTTTAGGGAATTTTTTTGTAATTCTGCCAGTTTATCTTCCATGCTTGAAGTAGGCATGGGAGCTTTGACCGACTCTGACATACTCGAAAATAAACTAGTTACATTTGCTGGTTGAGGCGATGCGGGAGGGCTTGAGGACGCAGGCGTCTTTGCTGCAATGCTCTGAGGATTGTGCTTAAGACCTTGAATATTCTGCGGAAGTGCGAGGCGAGCAGGGGATGTTTGAGGAGCCGTAGGTTGCGACATTTCAGAAGCAATTTTATGGCTAGGACCATAAAAAGTGTAAGCTACCAAGAATCCTGATGAAAATAAGAGTACCCCTACAAGTGTAAGAGTTAAAAGGAAACCAAAGAGTCCAATTTTATTCATAGCGAACTGATAGTGTTTAGGTTGATTCGCATTATTCTGAACTGAAAGCTGGGCAACCTTAGAGTCGGTTGAGGCTGACAATTCATTAGTTTCAAGGAATTGTGGAACAGGCGTAGTTTCACGTAATTTATGATACCGTAGGCTACTTTGCCGGGTCTTAGGTGCGTTTTTTGTTGATTCATTCCCTGAGGCCATTTTTTTGCATTTATTTAATAATTTGCATTGAGGTTAACATGAGTTTTTTGACAAAGACAAGCATAAATTGAATTATAATCGTACCGAATATATGGTTTGAGATATATTAGTTTGTGAGAAAGAAAAGGTAGGCTGCAGAAGTCTAGGCTATTTATAAAAAAATTAGACTAAAGATTTTTTCAGTTGTTGTTGTAAAATCGATTCAACTTCGTCAACAGAAAGTGCGGTGAGTGGATTTTTTTCAATAATTGTGACATTGCCATATGTAGGGGCGATTTTTTTAGGATTATGGACTCCCGAAAACAGCATTAAAGTAGGCTTACGTTTAGCAGCAGCAAGATGAACAGGTCCTGTATCATTGCCTATAATAGCTTGGGCATGGTGAGCAAGGGCAATGATCTCTAATAATGAGGTTTTTTGAGATAAGTCTAGAACATGGGGGCACAAACGTAAAACCTCTTGCACTACCTTTTGATCAATAATGCTCCCTATGACGACAGGTAATATTCCTCTTTCCCATATTCTCTCGGCAAGCTGAGCATAATGGGTGGCTGGCCAGCGCTTGAATTCCGCTTGAGCAGAACAACCAGGGATTAAAAGAATAAATTTTTCCGGTAATTTAAATTTTGTAATATCTGTGTTGGCCCATTCAACATGAGGAAGAGGGGTGTGTTGAATCCCTGCAATTTTTAATTGATCAGCAAATCTTTCAAAAATATGCATCGTTGTTCTACTGGGAGTTGTTTGAGGGTGCGAACATTTTGATGCAGTGCCAGACCACTCAGGCATTTTACCCGGCCCGAAGAATTTAAAATAAAGATTGGTCCTTTTTGAGGTTTGTAAATCATAAACACGCTCAAACTGTGATTTCCTAAACCACGATCTTAAAGCAAGCCACTTATGGAACAAAAAAATTTTAGGTCGATTGTCAATATGATATGCATCAAAAAAATCTGTTGCCTGAGCTAGAGAAAGGTAGGGTCTTGAAGTTAAAAGTGTAATATAATCGTTTTTATGAAAGTCACGAATGGCTGCAAAAGCACCCAGTGTACATATAAAATCTCCTAAAGCCCCATGTCGAATGATGAGGATGCGTTTTTGTCGGCGATTTTGGCTCATTCTTTTTTTTCCTCTATAATACGGTAGTAAAGCTCAAGGGTTTTTTGACACATGACCGTATTCGAATAGTATTTCACGACTTGATCACGTGCTTCAATGCCAATCTTCTTTCTTGTGACAATATCTAAATTTAAGACATATTGGATAAGTTGAGAAAGTTTATGAATGTTGCCTGCGGGGAAAAGCCATCCCGTTTTCCCATCACAAATAAGATCAATAGGTGCACCAAGTTCTGAGGCAATGATGGGGGTTTTCATGGCTTGCGCTTCAACAATAACTCGCCCAAAAGCCTCAGGTACAATGGAGGGATTAATAACCATATCAGCAAGTTTGTAAGCGGCAGCCATATCGTTGCAATGATCAACAATTCGAACGTTATTCTGTAGGTTGAGAGCTATAATCTGTTCTTTTAAATGAGTCCTATAATGCAAGCGTCCTTGGTC
>JACVCA010000182.1 GCA_016742295.1 Alphaproteobacteria bacterium
ATCCTGAGGCCCGGGATTCCCCAGCCCGATAATTAAAAATGTGTCCATCCCCCGCCTATATATAGGGCAGAATTTGGATTTTCAAAGCTTTAGGCTTTGGCTTCACTCGCTGCTGCTGCTGCACTCTCTTCAGCTTCTTCAGTCTTGGTTGCTTTAGTTGGTGGTACGATTGTAGCAATCGTCATATCACGCTCGGCATGTAATGCCTTTGCATCTTGTGGTAATTTCAAATTATGCAGGTGAATCGCATGATGAATTTCAAGCCCGGTCAAATCTACGGTTAATTGATCAGGAATATCGGCTGCTAAACAACTTAATTCAAGCTTATGCAAAACGATGTTTAAAATTCCACCCTTTTTAATACCCGGAGATTTATCTTCGTTAAAAAAGGTAATCGGCACAGAAACAGTAATGCGGCTATCCTTACCGACCCGCATTAAATCCATATGAAGAGGAACATCTGTGACAGGATCGAGTTGCACATCACGAGGGATTGCACGTTCTGTTTTACCATCAATTTTTACGTCAAATAGTCTCGTAAAGAAGCCGCTTTTGTGCATTTCTTTATGAATCACGCGTGGATCCAAGGCAATGGCCTTCGGCTCTTGAGTTCCCCCATATAACACTGCAGGAAGACGTCCAGCACGGCGTGTTGCACGGGCTGAACCCTTACCTACGCTAGAACGAACCTCAGTTTCGAGTGAAATAATTTCTGACATTTAAAAATCTCCATAGCCTCTAGCTTATTTAGCTTTCTCACAAGCGCAATCGTTTATAAAATATGTTGGCCTTATACCATACCTTTTTCATAAATCCTATTGTCTTTTTTAAAGTGTAAAAAAGTCTCCGCTTAATAGACGTCTTGCATAACCAAGAATTTTGATTCATGGCTAGGAAAAGAAGCTTCAAGGAGCGGATAATACATAAGGTATTTGAGCACCGCAGACGCTTCTTTGACGACGCTAGGGAGCAAAAGGCGACTGTTATTAATCAAATAGACTGGAAACAGATTGCTCCAGCCCAATACGCTTAATAGCTTCACCCAAAAGAGGAGCAATTGTTAATTGGCGGATATTATCAGCCTTTTGCATTTCTGTCGTGGCTTGAATACTGTTGGTAATGACCAGCTCCTTGATAGGAGACTTGCTGATACGTTCTACCCCTGATCCTGAAAGAACCCCATGGGTGACATAAGCATGAACGGAACGGGCACCATGTTCAATTAAAGCCGCAGCCGCATTACAGAGGGTCCCTCCTGTGTCGGCAATATCATCCATCAAAAGACAGTCTTTACCTTTAACCTCACCTATAATATTGATGGCCTCTGAAACACCTGCTTGCTCACGCCGCTTATCAATAATCACCAGATCAGCCTTGACACGTTTAGCAATCGCTCGCGCTCGCGCAATGCCTCCAATATCAGGCGATACCATCGTCACATTCCCAAGACCAAACTTTTCAATAATATCCTTGCTAAAGACAGGGGAGACAAAAAGATTATCAGTTGGGATATCAAAAAATCCCTGAATTTGAGCTGCATGTAAATCAAACGTCAACACTCGGCTTGCACCCGCTACTGTCATTAAATTGGCAACCAATTTTGCTGTAATCGGAGTACGAGGGCCTGTTTTACGATCTTGGCGCGCATACCCATAATAAGGAACGACAGCCGTAATCCGCCGTGCTGATCCACGCCTTAAAGCATCAAGCGTTACCAAAAGCTCCATCAAATGGTCATTGGCTGGATAAGAAGTCGATTGAATTACAAAAACATCTTCACCACGGACATTTTCAAGGATTTCAACTGAAACTTCTTGATCAGAAAAGCGTTTTATAGTTGCTTGGGTCAAAGTTAACCCTAGAAAACCAGCTACGGCTTCAGCTAAAGGACGATTGGCATTGCCGCTGATTATTTTCATTGTTTTGCTCTGGTAGAAAGAGGATTTCCTAAGATTCTAACAGCAGCACCCAATGTTGTATAGTCACTTAACGTAAACACCACTATTTACAAATTTTTAGATGGAGACGCTTATCTAAAAAGTTTGAAGATTCTAATTGTGAAAAAGTCTTATGAGGTTTATAGATCCACCGTATTTTCAAATAAATGTTATTTAGTTCTTTTTAACTTTTAGGACTCAATCTAAATTAATATTAATTTAATTCTTGTAAAAGCTATGTGCTTGGTACATATTGTTCATGTAAGAATTATAATATTATTTCTAAATCGTTTCTGTCATACTATTAATATTTAGTAAGTGGTTTTAATAGTTCATAGATAAAACTTAAATGCCTACTTGTTGTACTATTATCCTTTAGAGGAAATTTATTTTAAAACTTAATTTATGAGGCTATGAAGACTATGAAAGCATTTAAGGCAATCATCATTACAACGGGTTTATTGTTAGGATCTAGCATGCCTGGATTTGCATCAGACACAGAGGATGAATATGCTCCTTCCTGCTCTACCACGTTTAAAGGGAGCTTTGGGGTTCTTCCCAATGAGCTTACAGTTACAATTCTTTCTTCCCTTCCAAGGCATGACCAAGTGAGAGTAAGAAGTGTTTCTCGTAGCTTGAAGGAGTTCATAGACAGACATGTCTGGCCGAATCAGTCATGCACAATGAAAGGAAACAAGTTGTCTTCAGCAATTGATACGATTAAGTTCCTCCCTTTTCAATCTCTTACCCTTGAATTCAAAAGATGGGAGCCAGAAGATATTCAATCTTTGTCTTTACTTACCGGCCTTACAACCCTCGATGTGGATGGTAACCAGATTGGCGACGCTGGAGCTGAGGCTTTGTCGCAACTGACTGGTCTTACAAGTCTCAATGTGGGCAATAATTGGATTGGCGAGGCTGGCGCCAAGGCTTTATCACAGCTGACAGGTCTGACAACCCTCGAGGTGGGCTATAATGAAATTGGTGACGCTGGTGCCGAGGCTTTGTCAGAGTTGACAGGACTTACAAGCCTCAATGTAAGCGGTAATTGGATTGGCGAGGCTGGCGCCAAGGCTCTCTCCAAGCTCACTCGCCTCACAACCCTCAATGTAAGTAGTAATCAGATTGGCGAGGCTGGCACCAAGGCCCTGTCCGAGCTCACCAGCCTTACAACCCTCAATGTAAGTAGTAATCAGATTGGCGACCGCGGAGCAGAGGTTTTGTCGCAGCTGACAGGCCTTATAAACCTCAATGTGGGCGGTAATCAGATTGGTACTCCTGGTGTCGAGGCTTTGTCGAAGATCACCGGTCTTACTACCCTCAATGTGAACTCTAATCGAATTGGTCCTGCTGGCGCCAAAGCTTTGTCCAAGCTCACTCGCCTCACAACCCTCAATGTA
>JACVCA010000183.1 GCA_016742295.1 Alphaproteobacteria bacterium
AGATTTTAAAAATTTCTTCCCATTCCTTGTCTTTAATGAAATAATTCATCTTGGTAGTTCTCCTGTGTTTTCCCATTGGAAAACTACCACCTTTTCATAAAATCTTAAATCTTGTTCACAGAACCTAGAATTACGTTCTATTGCCAACCCTCAGTGAAGTAAAGGCTGTTATTATTCCTCACAAGCGGAGAGCAAGAATTATATATTTCAATTACATATTTATGGTCAAATTCTTCATTTAACGATGAGAAGAACTTGGAAATGACAAGTTTCATAACATTCTTAACACTAAATTTTAAGTCTCATTTATACCGAACTCTTACAAGTGGTAAAAAACCCGTTTTATGTCCTTAAAATCATGTTACACTTAAAAAGAGGGAGATAAAAAATTATGATTAAACGTATATTAGTCGTACTTGATGATTCAGAGGCCTCAAGGGCAGCTAAAACTTATGCTATACAGCTAGCCAAAAACAGTGGCGCGAGCTTAACTGGTATGGCCGTGGTTGACACTCCCTGGATTACCGCGGCACAACCAGAACCTCTTGGGGGTGCCGCTTATAAAATTCGCCGTGATCAAGAACTTGTACGTAAAACTCGCACACATATGGAAAATATGCTGAAAAACTTCGTCGAAAAGTGCGACCAGCTACAAGTCAAGTGCAGTACTTCTGAACGAGAAGGATTTCCTGTAACAGAAATTGAAAAACTCTCCCAAGAGCATGACTTGATAGTTATAGGGAGGACTACAGATTTTCATTTTGATCTCGACCAAGAAAACGATCTTACTGTCAAACACATTACCCGTGACAGCCCTCGCCCGCTAATTATTGTTGGCCCTACTCCTTCCTCTGGGAAAACAGTACTCATTGCGTATGACGGAAGTCTACAAGCAGCAAGAACGTTGCATATGTACCTTTTATTAGGCTTAGCTGATGAACATAATTTCCATATTATTAGCATCGCCCGACACTCTCAAGAAGCCAACGATATTGCAAGCCGTGCACAGAAAATGTGTGAGCTATATGGCATTAAACCTACTGTTAAACCTATTACTTCAACACGTCCAGCTGAAGAAATTATTACGTCCACAGCAAAAGAAGTTGAGGCCAATCTAATTGTTATGGGAGCATTTGGTCACCACGGAATTCGTGAATTCTTTTTTGGGTCTTGTGCGCATCATATGATTAAGAAGTCAGATATTCCACTGTTTATATATCATTAAGTTTTTCGTTTTAACTTTTCTTGCACATTATCTTATAAAATTTCTTGCTTCGCCTAAATTTGAGAATTTATAAAAGCTACCAATCACCGCAAAAGCTTTGCCAGCAACTCAGCATAGCAAGCGCTGCAGTATCGGCGCGTAAAATCCGTGGTCCAAGACTTACAGGTTGGACAAAAGATAAGGCTTTGAGGTGCTTAAATTCCTGATCTGAAAATCCACCTTCTGGCCCAATGAGAACAGCTGCCGATTTTGAAGGATTTTGTTGGCAAACGTAATGCATAGAAGGAGCATTACAACGTTCATCACCCATAAAAATCAACCTTTCAGGGTTCCAGGTTTTCAAAAGATCACCTAGTTTGATAGGCTGTTTCACCTGAGGCACATCTAAGCGTTCTGATTGCTCGGCAGCTTCAACTGCATGGGCGTGCAAGCGGTCTAGCTTTATACGGCTAACCTGCGTGTGATCAGTGATCACAGGGTAAAGGCGCCTTACTCCTAACTCGGTTGCTTTTTCAATTAGATACTCGATCCGCCCATGTTTGATAGGGCCAAATAAAAGCCAAATATCTGCACCTTTCATTTGAGGGCGCGTTTGTTTTATGAGAAGTAGCTTACAGTGTTTACGGTCGATAACCACAATGTGGGCTAACCATTCACCATCCCGCCCGTTAAAGACAAGCACTGAATTCTCAACTTTCAGGCGCATAACACTTCGAAGGTAATGGGCTTGCTGTTCTGCAAGGTCAATGGTGACAGTCTCTTTTAAGTCATCCAAACAATATAGACGCGGAATATATTTAGCCATAACAATGTTCTCTTGAGCTTTTTAGATTTTCTCGGCAATATTAACTCATGATGCATTCAAGCCCAAGTATCTATTCAAAATTGCGTATTACGCCCTATCTTAAGCTTATAAGGCTAGATCAGCCGAGTGGTATATGGCTCCTGCTCTTCCCTGGTTGGTGGGGGATTGCTCTCGCGAGTTCCGGGTTTCCTTCTTTAAGACTTATGAGCCTGTTTGCTTTTGGAGCCCTTGTGATGCGCAGTGCTGGATGTATCATCAATGATTTAGTTGATAAAAAGATTGATGGGAAAATTACACGTACCAAGACACGGCCCTTAGCCGCTCAAACCCTTTCCAATAGCCAAGCTTTAAAATTTTTAATGCTCCTTTTAGGAATAGGCTTACTGATTTTACTCCAGCTTCCCAGAATAACACAGGTACTAGGCCTCGCCTCCTTGATCTTGGTTACTGTATACCCTTGGATGAAGCGCATTACTTACTGGCCCCAAGCTTTCCTAGGCCTAACTTTCAATTGGGGTGCTCTTATGGGCTGGGCTGCAGTAAAAGGAAATTTAGAACTGCGGGCCTTTACCCTTTATGCAGCCGGATTTTTTTGGACACTCTTTTACGATACAATTTATGCCTATCAAGATAAAAATGATGATTTAAAAATTGGCGTAAAATCCTCAGCGCTTTGGCTAGGTCATCACGCACGGCCGTTTTTATACGGGTGTATTGCAATGATGTTTTTATGTTTTCTGAATACCCACTACACTCTTATTTATCTTATCTTTGTGCTATTTGCTATTTTTCACTTAACCTGGCAAGCAACGATTGTGGACTTTACCAATCCAAACGATTGTTTCATGAAATTCCGTTCAAATCAATTAATTGGTTGGATTATTCTTATGGGCTATTTGTTTGAAAAATAAAAGACTGTGTTAAGTATTTTTATTATTTTTAAGTTTTTATTCGATACTTGTTATTTTTAGTCTATTTTAATTTGTTGAGACTTCTCTTGGGACAAATTTCCCTCTTTGAACCCTTAACTCCCGAAAAAGGAAAGTGTCGGACGCCAAGAACGTCATCCGGCAGGAGCTCATCGACAGCGGCCAGGCGGTGCCTTACTCCGAACCCGCGTCCGAGGTCATCTCCCGTTCGGCCGACAAGTGCGTGTGCGCGTTGATGGACCAGTGGTACCTCAACTACGGCGAGCAGACGTGGAAGGAGCAGTCGTTGGAAATTTTGAAGGACATGGACACCTACGGTCCCGAGACGCGCAACCAGTTCGAGAG
>JACVCA010000184.1 GCA_016742295.1 Alphaproteobacteria bacterium
GTGTGGCATCATTGTTAATGGGGCACCTCTTGAACCTGAATGGGAAGGGCATGTAACCCTGGAATTTTCCAATACGACCCCATTACCTGCCAAGGTCTATGCTAATGAAGGAGCGTGCCAATTTTTATTTTTAAAAGGGGAAAAAGCTTGTGAAGTGTCTTATAAAGATCGTAAAGGTAAATACATGAAACAAACTGGTGTAACTCTTCCGCAGGTTATTAAATCAAATGGATAAAATTCGTATTATTGGTGGCAACCCACTTTCGGGAACAATTCGTATCAGCGGGGCAAAAAACGCAATGTTGCCGTTAATGGCAGCCAGCCTTCTGAGTGATAAAACATTAATTTTAAAAAATGCTCCTTTGCTGGATGATGTCATGCAAATGGGTTCTTTATTGGAGCAGCTGGGGGTTTCACTCACCGTTGATGCAAGTGGGGCAACACGCGCAGTTCATCTTAAAGCTGAGAAGATTACAACCACAACTGCCTCTTACGATATTGTGCGTAAAATGCGGGCTTCAATTTTGGTCCTAGGTCCTCTTGTAGCCCGTTGTGGTTATGCTAAGGTTTCATTACCGGGAGGTTGCGCTATAGGGGTGCGCCCTGTTGATTTGCATGTGAAGGGCTTGATGGCAATGGGAACAGAGATAGAGCTGGAAGACGGCTATATCAATGCTCGGGCACCCTCTGGCCTCAAAGGGGCTGACTATACCTTTCCTTTAGTCTCGGTAACGGGCACAGAAAACCTTTTGATGGCAGCATGCCTTGCTAAGGGAACTACAATTTTAAGGAATGTTGCCCGCGAGCCTGAAATTACTGATCTTGCTCACTGTTTAAACAGTATGGGGGCTAGAATTTCCGGTATTGAGACAGATACTCTAGTCATTGAGGGCGTCACTTTGCTTCATGAAGCAACTTATACTGTACTTCCTGATCGAATTGAAACGGGAACCTACGCTATTGCTGCTGCCATAACAGGTGGTGAAATCCAGTTAATTGATACAGACTTTGATCTTCTTCCCGGGTTTACCTCAGCTCTTGAACTTATTGGCGTCAAATTAGCGCGTATTGCAAATGGTATCTTGGTGACAGCACCAGCTGGCAGGCCTCAAGCAACTGATATTATTACAGCACCATTTCCAGGATTTGCTACCGACTTGCAAGCTCAAATTATGGCACTTTTAACCATTGCTAAAGGTCAATCATGTATTACGGAAACCATCTGGGAAAACCGTTTTATGCATGTTCCTGAATTGATGCGGATGAATGCGGATATCCAGGTCGAGGGCTCAAGAGCGCTTGTTACAGGGGTGAAATCCTTGAAGGGAGCGCAAGTCATGGCCACCGACCTTCGGGCTTCTGTATCTTTGGTTCTTGCAGGTCTTGCAGCTAAAGGTGAAACAGTAATCAGCCGGGTATATCATTTGGATCGTGGCTATGAAAATCTGGAAGCGAAACTTTCAGCATGTGGTGCCCAAATAGAACGCGTAAAGGTTGATGAGGCTGCATAGGGAAGGGAGGCACTTCTTGTTTGAGACGAGAGCCAAGATGCAGGCGTGCTTCTTCAAGCTCAAAATCAGCTTGAAGACTCATCTAGAATTCTTCAGAAGTACTAAAATACAAAGAAAGTCTTAGAGCAGTATCAGCGGTCACATTCCTTTTGCAAGTACAATTTCGTTGATACGCTGAGGAGGAATCCCTGTATCTCTTGCAAGCTTATTTTGAGTCAAGCTAAGAGGTTTGATAAACTCTTCGAGCAAGATTTCACGTTGAAGGTATTTTTCAGTTTAGAAATTGGCAAAATTAACTAGCTATTTGACATATAGTATTAATTGTATTATTGCTACACAATGTATTAAAAATAATGTTTTTAGCATAGTCTATAAATGACTATATAAAATATGTTTTTATTCGATTAAGAGGAGCTTATCCTGTGTTAAATTTGTTTCTTAGAATTGGTTTTCATATTTTTACTGTTTTTTTACTTGCCTGTACTCAACTACAGGCCTCAAAGTTTGAGGAGCCAGATGATTTACAATCAAATCCTTTACCAACAGCGAGCCCAAACCTAAAAGAGGTTGAAGACGAATTTAATTTTCTTATTAATAAATATCCGCATTTACTAGTGCAAGCCGAAGAGTCATTCAAACTATGTTCTGAAGAAACTAAACATTATCAAAAGCTCAGACAATTGACACTGGAGTTGAGCAAATCACCAGAAAGCGTTTTACTTGACGCTGCTAAAGGTGTGCTGGAAAGAAAGACTCTGCATTGGTTTGGGAACACCCACGAAAAGTATGTATATGACCAAATTCAGCCAATGATTACTAATCTTGAACAGAGACATCCAAGAAATGGTTACTTTAACACCTTTTTCTCTCGAGCTCTAACAAACCATACGATTTTAGAAAACATTTTATTGTCTGCAGAGTATATTTTTCAACTCATAAAAGATGAAGGTGGAGGAACAGTTCTCTTCTTAGGACGCACCCCTTGTCTTGTACAAGTTGCTTACGAAGAAGTGTTGAAGAAAGAAAAGGATGATATGAGACAAAACTACGTTCATCTTAACTTTTCAGGTCATCCCGATACACTTACTAAACGCGAGAGTCTTTTTTTTAAATCTGAAACGAATATAAGACGTGACATCGTTACTCCTGCTAAACTTGATCATTATTTTTCTTATCTAGATGAAAATGAGATTTTAAAGGTGAAAGCCCTTTTCATAGTCAATATTCTTGGATCTGGGAGTGGCTTGAATAGTTTTTACGTATCTTGAATGCTTATTATCAGACCCGGCAAACAGACATGCCGCAAGTCAATTTTTTAAATTTAACCCAAGATATGAATTGGTCCTTAGATAGATCTGAGTACTATACGTTCGAAAAAACCGGTGATATTAGCAATCGAGGAACTCTGGTACTACCAAAAGATATGGATAAAAATATGAAACACTTTCGAATACCTACCTGGGGTATTCCAATTTTGATAAAGCATTAACTGAAATGCTTGCTCAAGATATGTTCCAAGAATTTCTCGTTCATGGCATCCAATATCCTGCGCAAAAATGGACAAGTGAATTTAATACACAAAAAACTAAAGGTGGTAAGTATCACCTAAAATTATATGGTCGCCTGTTAAAAAGCCATTTTAGTGGTTAGGTTAAAGGAAGGTAAGCTACGAGAGACAAAAGGTCTTTTAAAGAGCATATAAAAAATAAAGAACAAAAGATTCCTGAACCACTTTAGGAGGAGCCTAAAGTTGTGACCAATAGCGGAGAAG
>JACVCA010000185.1 GCA_016742295.1 Alphaproteobacteria bacterium
AGACTACAATATTGCTCCTGTTGATGAAGATGTTTATGACCCAAAAGCTTGGGAAGGGCGTCTTCATTGCAGTCTGCCTGAAAGGGCCCAACTCAGAAAGCTCATGAATCTAGGCCTTATAGATGCAGTACGCGCCCTTTATCCAGCTGAGTCGGTCGGTGGTCATGATCTTTACTCGTGGTGGGACTATAGGTCAGGAGGATGGCAGAGAAACCAAGGCTTAAGAATTGATTTATTGTTACTGTCCCCACAAGCTGCAGACCGTCTTCAAAAAACTGGAATTGACACGAGTGTACGGGCCCTCCCTAAACCTTCAGATCATGCGCCAGTTTGGTGTCAGTTATAAGGTCTATTTTCTCGTCTTTGAAAGCCACGCTTTAATGACATTTATTTGTGCAAGATCCATTAAAGCAGGGGCATGACCTGCGTCTTTAACAGTTAAAACTTCAAGATTAGGACAGGTACCCTGCATTTGAGTTAAAGTTTTTACTGTGAGAATATCAGAATTTTCACCTCTGATTACCAGCACTGGACATTTGACTTTCTCCCATACGGGCCATAGATTAATTGATCTAATTTTAAAACGCAAATTTTGAATAACGGCAGGATCATAGTCTAAAATATAAGTATTTTCTACTTGGCGGATACTATGTTTTGTAATGTGTTGCCATTGCTTGTCTGAGAGTAATCCAAACGGCGCATAGATCCTACGTATGTAAATTTCAGCGTCTTTACGCGCCTGAAAGCTTGGCGGTGATTTTGCATAGCGGCCAATACGTCTGAGAGCTGCAGCTGGAATATAGGGTCCTACATCATTTAATATAAGTCTTTTAATAGGTGAATTAGGCTGTATTGCAAGAAACATTCCTATGAGTCCGCCCATAGAAGTTCCCAGCCAATCTAACTGAGTAACATTAAGCCGTGCGATGAGGGCGGTCATGTCGTTTAGATATTGTGGAAAACCATAAAGCTTAGGGTTTGAAAAACGGTCACTTTGGCCTCTACCAACGATATCAGGGCAAATAACGCGTGTCTTTAAAGATAATTGCTGCGCTAAAGCATCGAAATCATGGCTGTTTCGGGTTAATCCATGAACACAGATCAATGTATTTTGAGTTTTTTCAGCTCCCCATTCATTATATGATATATGGTGAAATCCTATTGGATTCAGTCCAAGGAGGCCTTTTACTTGTGGTGTTACATTAGTCGCCATCAATTTCTCAGGTTCTATAAAATTTTATTATTTATAGTTTACCTAAGAAATGTTTCAAAAACCTTAATCGGTGTTTTAAGCATGCCCTGCTTCTGATGATAGCATTGAAGGATCAATACCTAATTTTTTCATTCCCCGAATCCAACAACTATCGATATCTTGTCCAAAGATTAGGTGTTCATCTGGATCTACAAGAAGCCAGGAGTTATTTTGGATTTCATCTTCAAGTTGGCCAGGACTCCACCCTGCATATCCTAAAGCCATCATGTAACGGTGAGGTCCTTGGCCACAGGCGATATCTTTTAAAATATCGATCGTGGCAGTCAAAGCAATATCTTGATCAATTTCGACCGAGCTTTCATGTTGATAATCAGTGCTGTGCAGTACGAATCCTCGCCCTAGTTCGACGGGGCCGCCAAAGTGAATCTGCACATTTTTAAAAAGAGAGGGGATTGTAATATCAAGCTGTTCTAAAAGATCTTTGAAACTCAAAGAATCAATTAAACGGTTGACGACAAGTCCCATAGCTCCGTTTGTGTCATGTCCGCAAACATAAATTACTGTATGAGCATAGCGGAGATCTTGAATTTGCGGCGTGGCCACAAGAAGCTTCCCTGTTAAATACCCTTTTGTCTGGATTTTTTTCCTTGCCATGATGTCCTACAGTATTATGTATAAGTCTATCTTATTAAATAAATAACTTTTTGAGAAGCTTATTCTAATTTAAGGCTCTTATGGGGATCTAGGAGGATTTTTCAAAATTTCTGCTTCGTCAATATCTAAGCCAAAGAAAATCTGCTTCTCTATTATTTTTCCAGAAGAATCAACCCCAGCCATAAAGTCACTTGATTTAATAGCCAAGGTTTTATCTATATTTTTTCGAACGGCTTAAAATTGAAAAGGGGGCACGCACACATGCTAAATGAATTGCATCAAGTTCCAAGCATACTTGTATGACTCAGATTCATGGATCCCTGATCGATTGGCACAAAAGATCACGAAAGATTAAATGGTCGAGACAGAGGGGGGGAAGTTTTGTATACTCTCTGTAATCGGCAATCACCGAGACTTAAAAACCTCATGATGTAAAAAATTGTCTACTCAAGACTCTTTATTTTTAGCATACCTAACTTTTGAAGTTCATTGTGACTTCCGTCGCAAAAAGGAGGATTTTTGGTGGCTTTGCATCCACAAAATTTTACAATCTCCGTTTTAGGGCACACATAATGCATGGACTTCATCTCCGTTCCCTTATGAGAGCCGTCGCAAAAAGGTTGACTAGAACTCAAACCACAGGAGCACCAAAAATATTTTTGCCCTTCTTTTAGCCTCACTTTGCAAGGACCAAGGCTGGATTTAGGCATGCTCAAAGCCTCCTTATTGCTTTTTAACTGGTATAATAATGCATTATCATGTAACTCAAAATTAACGGAATGTACATAATTGAGGTAAGAGGTTTGAGGATGTCTAGCCAGGATTCGGTTATCAAGATTTATACGGATGGTGCTTGTAGCGGGAATCCCGGTCCCGGTGGATGGGGGGCAATTTTACAGTATGATCAGTCAGAGAAAGAACTTTCTGGTTACGAGAGTTTAACAACTAATAATCGTATGGAACTTATGGCTGCAATTAAAGCATTAGAAGCTCTTAAACGGCCCTCCATCGTTCATATTTATACCGATAGTCGGTATGTTCAAAGTGGTATTACACTGTGGCTTCATAATTGGCGTACAAGGGGTTGGATGACAACAGATAAGAAGCCAGTCAAAAATCAAGATTTGTGGCAGCTTTTAGGGGCGTTAAGTGCTCCCCATCAAATTGAATGGCATTGGGTCAAAGGGCATGCAGGCCATATAGAAAATGAACGGGCAGATACATTGGCGCGTAATGCTATTATTACCGCAATGATGGATGCAAATGCTAATTAGTTCACCCTGAAGTATGAATTTTTGAAGGTTATGGCGTAATTTTGTCTTGAAGTTGATGTTGGCAAGATTTCAAGGTTTGCCTTAGAAAAGCCAGAATAAAGAACAAGAAAGCTCTGAGCAGCCT
>JACVCA010000186.1 GCA_016742295.1 Alphaproteobacteria bacterium
GCCTTAAGCGCTAAAGAAAATGCCGCCCTTGCTAATTATGATCAAGCCTTTGCTCAGTACCGTCAAGTCGTACTTCAAGCCTTTCAGGAGGTTGCCGATACATTACACGCTCTTGAAGTCGATGCACACAAGCTTAAAGCTCAAGTCGAAGCTGAAGAAGCAGCTTCCAAGGCGCTTGCTTTGATCGAAAAACAATTTCGATTGGGGGCTATAAGCTACCTTTCTCTTTTAAATGCAGAGCTCCAGTACCAACAAGCACGCATTAACCGCATCGAAGCCAAGGCTATGCGTTATGCAGATACAGCCGCTCTCTTCCAGGCTTTGGGAGGAGGATGGTGGAATCGCACCGATGCAAATGAAGCTAAGCAGGCCCAAAATAATAATCATAGGATGTAAAAGATGCACACTAAACATATGATTAAAATGCTGATCATAACCGGACTGGTGTTAGGAGCCATCTTCGGATATCAAGGGTTCAAGTCTCTGATGATTAAGCGATATTTGGGTAGCAATAGCGCCCCTATAGTCAGCGTATCTGCCATGAAAGCCTCATATCAAACTTGGCAACCTAAACTTAGAGCTTCTGGAAGCCTTGAGGCCGTCGATGGCGTTGAAGTTACAACTGAGATAGGAGGTTTAATTAAAGATGTCCCATTTACATCAGGCTCGCAGGTTAACAAAGGTGACATACTCGTTACCCTTAACGCTGATACAGATATTGCCAAACTGGAATCTCTTAAAGCAGCCTTAGTGCTGGCGGAGCTAACTTATAAACGAGATAAAAATCAGTTTAGTGCCAAGGCGATCAGCAAAGCTACCCTCGAAGCTGATGAGGCCGATCTCAAAAGTAAGCAAGCTCAAGTCGCAGAGCAAGCCGCCATTGTTGCGATGAAAACGATTCGAGCTCCCTTAAGCGGGCGCGTAGGAATTGCTGGTGTCAATGTAGGGCAGTATCTTAATCCTGGTGATAAGATTGTTACCCTGCAGGCCCTTGATCAAATTTATGTACATTTCAATATACCCCAAAAAGCCTTAGCACAAATTGCCCCTGAGCAAGCAGTTCAAATAAGCGTAGACACTTATCCAGGAAAAATTTTTGAAGGGAAAATTACCTCAATTGATCCAAAGGTGGATCCTAAAACCCTTACCGTTCTGGTTGAAGCTACGTTTCCCAACCCTAATCAAGAGTTAGTACCAGGTATGTTTGCATCAGTCGAGGTCCTTTCCGGTCAACCCCACCAGTACATTACGCTTCCACAAACTGCCGTTAGCTTTAATCCTTACGGCGAAATTGCCTTCATCATTAAAGAGACCGGCAAGGATGACAAAGGTGAACCTGTATTTATTGTCACTCAAAATTTTATTACGGTCGGTGAAACCCGGGGCGATCAAATCGCAATTTTGAAAGGAATCCATCCAGGAGACCTTATCGTGACAACAGGCCAACATAAACTTAAAAACGGTAGTCGTGTGAAAATTAATAATTCGATCTTGCCCCTTAATAATGCAGAGCCTAAGCCTATTGATAAATAGTCGGGATAATTCCCCTTTTTTAGCTGATTTCATAGCATCGTCAAGTTAACTAGATCTTGACTTTTAGTCAAAATTAAAACTGCCGAAAATATAATGGTACTTTTGTCATTCTGTTAGCAATAAGGTTAAAAACTGGTTAACTTGACAATACCCGTACTTCTTTTGTTGGGTAACATTTTTTCCTAGTGTAATTTTCATTAGACGAAAATTGTGTTTGTCGCTATCAATTAAAAGAGATAAGGTGCTAGTAGTCATAATCTTGCAAGTATCTACCATTTCTTTTTTAAAGCGGCTAAATGTTTGATCATTATCTCCCTGTGACTGACCATATGCTTTTGAACTTAGGACGAGTCATTAAATGAAGGTGGCACCAAGCATGAGTATAAATGAAGGATTAAAAGAATTTTTGGCAGAATGGGATAATAATTATCTTATACGAGCTAAGCATGTACCTTTATTCGATTCAGCCTTTGCTGAGAAGTTAAATCATAAGCAAAAGTCTTACTTTGCGAAAGTATTTTACCATGCAAGAGGACATTTTCATAATTTTCTATGGTTCATGGGAAATCATGCAACTAATAAGCTCATTAAAGATATAATCCTACAAAATATAGCTGAAGAATTAGGAGGAAATGCAAAATCGCATGAACAGTTATATTTTCTGTTTGCTGAAGCAGCAGGAGCAGATATAGAGTCTGAATTTGTTGAGGAAAAATTTCTTCTGCCGTTTGTAAAGCAATTTAATAAGGGGCATTTGAACTGGTTAAGGACGCATGATCAAGAAAGTCAACTGTCTGCCTTTAGCGCTTATGAGCGTCTAGATAATGTAGATTATGTTAACTTACTCCAATTAGTCGAGAATATGGGTATTAAACGTAAGGGCCTATTCTTCTTCAAAGTTCATGCGCATGTTCAACACTTTGAGACAACCTTGGAGCTATTAAATGAAATTTGGCAACGTAATCAGAAGAAAGTTTGGGAGGCTTATAATTTTATTGCCGACCATCAAATAAATATGTGGCAAAAGTTATCTCAGTCTGTTTTAGCTCATAAAGCATAGATTGACCTCTTTGCCAAGTGTTGTCATGTTAACTTATTAGGGGAAGACTTTTTCTAAGCAGAGAAGGATTTTAGGCAGGTATATCCTGAGCTTGAGTACTTTGATACCAAATATTCAAAGCCTGGTGTTTATGCACTCTTCTAGCTGAGGCTTTAAGTTTATGAACACTCCTTACAAAATAGGTTCTAATAGTCAGTGATAAAGATAAGGACTTCTGACAATTGATAACCTTTCTAAATCTTTACTTTACCGTTTCTTGTTTGCAAATATATTGATGAGATCCTTCCATACGGTTATTTAAGGATTTATGCCTTCTATGCTCAACAGATAAACCAAGCTCGAAGTTCGGCTATAACTGGCAAGTTTATCAGTTGTGATTACTCTTGGAAGAGAACCTTCTTTACTAAGAAGTTTAAGAAAGAACCTTTTAGCTGCTGACTGAATGAGAGAGGAACGAAAACGATATTGTTTATCCGATTATACGCTCCACTATATTTTATATAATGAGATTATATCATAAACCTTCATACTTAACGTGACAAAGCTGTTGGACTTACCTCCATTTTATCCATAAGCTGAAACGTATAATTTACGACGAGGGAGAAGAGCAGTTACGCAACATTATTTCCAGCCATCCTATTATAACAAGGACGCATATCAACAGGTTTGG
>JACVCA010000187.1 GCA_016742295.1 Alphaproteobacteria bacterium
TCGTAGTTTGAACTTTGGGCTCAACAGCTAAGAGGGTTGGCACAATGGTGACCCCTAAGGTCCTTGCCGCCCCATTATCAAAGATGGCTTGAGGAAATTCCTTGAGTTGGCTTCCGTCTAAGCTAATAGCCAAGACTTGCCAGCCATAGGTTCGCGCAAAGCTCTTTACAATGGGGGCAAAAGCATGACAGTAGCTGCAATTGGCCTTGAAGAAGAAAAACAAGCCATGGGTTTTGGCAAGGTCTTTAATCAGGTTAGTCATATCTTTCCGCTCTTCATCAAGATAGACATGCCGTGCTGCTTGGCTCGTGGGGTGCTTAACAGTGTAGTCAAGCTCAGGTGTGGTATAGACAACTTCCATCCATGTTTGAGCAAAACGCTCGCTACGGTCCATCATCTGTTTTTGGATTTGTTGATAAGCTTTGACGTTCTTGTAAGTAGGAGCCACCAAGGCTAGATGCAGCTTCTTTTGAACTTCTTTTTTAAAGGTCTCAAGAATATCAGAAGGCGTTAAAGGCGCTTTGGTTTCTAAAGATAAGGCTGGTTTAGGGGAAAGGGTTTTTGAGCTTTCTAATTTTTGCAAGGTAGGTTTGTCTTCATACCAATGCCACCCTTCTGCTTTCTTTTCAAAAAAACCTGGTGAGGCTTTAATAGCATTATGGGAAAAACTTAAAGCCGTTAAGGTCATCATTAAAATTTTTAGAAAATTTATCATCTTAAAAAGCCTTGCGCGGAGTTTTGGCGCCATGGGTCATATGATTAACCCTCTCATTCAGGCTGCGCTCTACAATATTTGGCTCTTTGATACGGGTAACAATATCAGAATAGATTTCACTGAGGTCAAAACGAGTAAAATCAAGTGCGGCTAGCTCTTCAACAGACAGTCCTCGGCATTGTGGTGCTTTGGGATCTCCCCAGCTGATTCCCAGTTGGCTACGCCCCTGTTCATGGATAATCCGGCTTAGCTTTGACGGGTAGCAGCAATAAGTCTTCTTGTAGCGGACACATCCGACCACGGGGAGCTTTTCAGCACAAAATTTTCCTACTTCATGACAGAGGCCTTTTTCCTTATCTTGAGCGAGTTGTTTTTCCTCTGCATTACACTTTGCAAACCCTATCCCTTGACCCCAGCCTTTAAACTTCTGACAGCAATCAGAAAACCCACCTACTTTATGGATCGTACAGCGTTGGTCTTTACCTTTAAAGACTTGGGCTATGACGTTGCTCGCATTGTTTTCAGCAGCATTAAGCCCCAAATCTTCTTGGATCTCTTTAAAGATGGAAAGCTGAGCAATGGCGTGATTTAACTCCTGGTTGGCTTCATATTTAAGGGCTTGGTCGTCATCAACAGTATGCGAGGGAACCTTACGGTCATCAATAGGAGTGCTTGTAGCTTGAGCTATGTCATTTACACACCGAAAGGTTTGCTTCCAGACTACGCATTCTTGACCAATTGATTGAATACACTCTGAGTCCATTTGCTCACAGCCTTGCTGTCTTAAAGGTGTACAATTGTTTTGAGCAGGAAAATGACATGCATACTCCAGCTCATAATGCCAACAGTCTTTGGTAATGGGTCGTGATTCAATCTTGCCTTTACGCTTTTCAGTTTGGCCTCCGATATCAGTTGCGGCTATATCCCGGGTTTCCGGGCCATTGGGACAGGTTTTTTTGACAAGCTTACAGAAGCCCTTATTGGACCGTTCTTCAAGTTGCGTACAGTTATTCGTCCATGCTTCTGACGTAATCTTGACCTTCTCAGGGGTATACATGCGGGGTGGGTCATACCGTGTTTTAGCCTGACAATACGGATCATCTGGTGCATGATTGCCCATTGAACACCAGAAGGCATAATAGGTGGCCGGGATGATTTCAATGGTGGGTTCAATGAGGGTCTGGGTACAGATAAGTTTTGTTGCAGGTTTGGATTCTTCGCATATCTTAATCTCATAGGTTTTAGCTCCAGGTTCTGTAATGATATTGCTTGCAATGACCTGCTTTGGGTTGGTTACTGAAGCCCTCGAATATTCAATAATGGGATCTTTGTCAGGATCAATGGCAAAGAACTCCCGCTTCTCAGCCGTATCCTTTAAATGCTGGGCATGAGGATGGGTTGCAAACACCCGCGATGAAGCAGATTCCAAAGAACGGTAATCATTTAAACCTGCCTCAGAAGGAATGTCGGATTGGTAATCAGGAACCTCATTAAGGTTATCTTGACCCACAGCTGCAGTTGCTTCTTGGGCACGATTCGCCTCTTCTGCCCCCATTGTTGGAAGACCTTGATCTATTAAAGCCAAATAAAAGAACATCAAGGAGAGTAAGCAAGTTAACTCTTTCATTTCTGCTCTCTTAATTGTGCTAAAAGCTCTCGAGCTCCTTTGACTTCACCTTTTTCTGCAAATTGAGAAAGCGCATAATCAAGGGTCACGTTGCCGCTCAATTGATCAAAGGTTAAAGGAACTTGGGATAATAAGGGGCCATCCTGTGCTTGCCTTAAAACAAAGGTCGGTACAAGAGTCACCTGATGGGCCCTAAACAAGGTAGGGTCAATCAAAGCTTCCTCCCCTAACACTTCGAATGCTTTACCAGTATCTTTGAAGCTGTCATTTACAAGACCGCAAAATACTAATGCTCCTCCAACCCGCTTTAAACTTTGCGCAAGAGATTTTAGAGTTTCCTTTGGCAGAGAAAATGAAACAAAGACGAGAAGCTCAGGGATTTGCTTTTGAGATGCATGCTCTGGTAAAAGAGTGTGACCCGGAGCTTTAAGAAGAGCTTCAAAGTCCTGTGAGCTTTTGCAAACCCCCGGGCATGGCTTTAAGGATGCTGTTTGCTTATCCGCTTCATTTATAGCAGCAACTCCAGCCTTATACTCATCAATAATTCTTGATGTTTCTTGATTGAGGTTTTTTATCCAAGAGAAAGTTGAAGGATCTAGAGGTCCCAAAGCAAAGCCTGTGTCAGGTAACAAAAGACACGTAAGGATTAATAAAAATTGCATCATCCGATCCTCCTTTTCACATTAAACAACAATTGCGTTTGCGCCAGATTACATACCCGTAGTCTTCTCCCTTGTAGGGGAACTGCTTGCCTGAAGACCACAGGAGATCAAACCGACCTAAAGGGTGACACCCTCTTGCCGCTCCAGGAATGGGATAAACCATCTGGGTTTTGTATTGGGTTTTACGGATGACCGGCATGGGGTACTTGTCACATAGTCCTTTTGCTCCCACATATCCCCTCAGC
>JACVCA010000188.1 GCA_016742295.1 Alphaproteobacteria bacterium
AAATCATCTTTTAAAGCTTGAAAAAAGTCATAAAATTTTAAAGGATGAAATTATGGCGGTAGATCTTCGATTATCTGATCGTTCATTTTTAGTAGTTTCTCCGGAAGTCATGCAGAAAAAAGAGCATGTTAAAGAAACTGATACATAATTTGTGAGAGGTAAAAGCTAATGCTCTTTGGCGGTATTCGCAAAGGCAATCATCATCCCAAAAACGAAGTAATTGGGGTTTTAGATATTGGAAGTAGCAAAGTAAGCTGTGCTATTGCACGTGTAGATAGTCCTGATCATTATCAAGTGATTGGGGTGGGCCATCAGCTTTCTAAAGGCCTGAGGGGAGGGCATATCATTGATATGCAAGAGGCGGAGCTGTCAATCTTGAATGCGGTTCATCTCGCAGAACAAATGGCAAAAGAGATTATTCGCGAAGTCTATATTAATGTTCCGAGTTGTTTCTCAAGAACGGTAGGGGCTGAATTACCGGTGCCTGGTCATGCGGTCGATGATGCTGATATGCGGAGGCTTTTAATGCTTGCAAGGCAAGTTCAGGAGCCTCAAGGCCAGCAGCCTATCCATACGATTCCAACAAGTTATGAAATTGATGGACGTAAAGGCATTCGTGACCCTAGAAGTATGTACGGGGAAACCCTGGGCGTAGATATTCATACAATTTATTCTTCAACCAGTAATTTGCGTAATCTATCAACTTGCATTTCACGGTGCCACTTAGCCATTAAAGCCTTTGTGGCAACCCCTTTAGCTTCTGGGATTGCGACGCTCGTTGAAGATGAAATTGATCTTGGGGTTACTGTTATTGATATGGGGGCTGGGAACACGTCTATTGGGGTATTTTTTGAAGGCAATATCATTCACACAGATAGTATTCCTGTTGGTGGGGGGCATGTGACCAATGATATTGCCAGGGTTTTATCAACACCTGTTATTCAGGCTGAGCGTCTTAAAACCCTGTACGGAAGTGTCCTTTCAACAGTCTCTGATGAACGGGAAATGGTGAAAGTTCCTCAAATAGGTGATATGGAAGATCAACCAAACCGACAAATTAGTAAAGCTGAACTTGTGCGCATTATAAAACCAAGACTAGAGGAAACATTCGATTTAATTCGTTCTCGGCTAAATATTCCAGGGCTTTCCAATAAAGCTAGCCATCGTGTCGTGCTGACAGGTGGCGGATGTCAATTACCGGGAATACTGGAAATGGCCACTTTAATGTTGGATAAACAGGTTCGTATAGGGCGTCCTTTGCAAATACAGGGGCTACATGATTCAATTCGAGATCCTTCTTTTGCGACATGTGTGGGTTTGTTAACTTATGCTCATATGGAACAGTCAGAAAATACGATGTTCTCGCAGTTGCTCAATTATCCGAAAACTATGTTAGGTCGGGTAGGATTATGGTTGCGTGAGAATTTATAGTGCGTTCTATTTAATTTTATTTTAAGTTGCGAAAAAGGATTTTAAAACATGGCTAATTACACTCAACCGCGGAGACCAAATATGGCAATAAGGGCAAAACCAAGCTTATCTTCATTGAAAACTACAGAGATGAAGATCGTTCCGGAAATAGAGCCTGATTTCAAGCCTCGTATTATTGTTATTGGTGCAGGGGGGGCAGGGGGAAATGCCGTTAATAATATGATTCGGTCCAAGCTTGAAGGGGTAGATTTTGTTATTGCAAATACCGATGCACAAGCCCTTGGTCAAGCTCTCTGTGCAGAACGTCTCCATTTGGGTTTAAATGTAACCCAAGGTTTGGGAGCGGGCTCTTCCCCTGAGGTAGGACGTGCTGCTGCTGAAGAAAGCATAGATGATATTGTGGCCATGATTGAAGGTACCCATATGTTATTTATAACAGCAGGAATGGGCGGAGGCACAGGAACAGGGGCTGCTCCTGTCATTGCGCATACAGCGCGAGAACTAGGTATTCTTACTGTTGGCGTCGTCACCAAGCCGTTTCATTTTGAAGGTGCACATCGGATGCGTACGGCTGAAAGAGGTATTGAAGAACTGCAGCAATGCGTCGATACGCTCATTGTGATTCCTAATCAAAATTTATTTAGAGTTGCGAATGAAAAGACTACCTTTGCTGATGCTTTCAAAATGGCTGATGATGTTTTGTATTCAGGTGTGCGTAGCATAACTGACTTAATGATTATGCCAGGCCTTATCAATCTTGATTTTGCTGATATTCGCACCATTATGACAGAGATGGGCAAAGCCATGATGGGAACCGGCGAAGCCGAAGGTGAAAACCGTGCGTTACGTGCTGCAGAGGCTGCAATTGCTAATCCTCTTCTTGATGATGTGTCTATGAAGGGTGCCAAGGGGGTTTTGATCAGCATCACAGGTGGTATGGATATGACCCTTTTTGAAGTTGATGAAGCTGCGAATGATATTCGTGACAAGGTTGAAGCTGATGCTAATATTATTTTTGGTTCAACTTTTGACGAAAGACTTAATGGTCGTATTCGGGTTTCAGTGGTTGCAACTGGCATCGATCAGGAGTACACCCCGAATATTCTTTCATCTGGGCCGCAAAGTAAGGATAGTTTCAATTTTAAAAAGCCTCAAGACCAAGACTTTTCAGAACAAACTTCAGATTTTATGGAAGACCCCACGATAGCTCTCGAGCCCATTGAAGACCAAGCAGCCAGATCTGCGCAAGAAAATATTGAAAGTGAAAATAGCATAGAATTTAATGAGGAAGACAGTATCTCTTTAGGTTCTGATCTTGGGGCTTATCAATCTCAGGTGACAACAAAGCGTTCAGGTTTCTTTGAAAGATTTAGCCGTTCTTTTAAAACGGAAAAACCAGCTGCACGCCTTCAAGCTCAACAACCTGCCTTGCGGGTTCGTACCTCTTCTCCGGCTTCTAACTTTGAATCACCGAAAGAAAGCGATGTTTCGGATATTCCCGCGTTTTTAAGAAAGAAGGGAAAGTAGGGGCAAGCATTTATTTTTAGTGAAAGGCCAATAAATCTTTTTAAAGTCTCAATTTTTCTGATGTCCCTTGAATTACCTTAAGGCACAAATGAATTCCTTAAAAAGAGCAAAATTTTCTAATAATGAAAATTTTATAAGATGATTCTTACCCAAGTACCAAAGCATCATCATCGGCATCTTCACCACTTGTGCGTTTGAAAAGAGCTAAAAGATCAGGAACTGTTAATTCTTCACGGTTCTTATCCTTAACATCTAATACAACTTTTCCTCGATGTAGCAT
>JACVCA010000189.1 GCA_016742295.1 Alphaproteobacteria bacterium
AAAATTGAGTTACACCGCATTGGTATAACCACACAATTTGAGGGCGCCAGTCCTGACATTGTTGAAACACAAGTTACCAAGATACTTGAAGAAGCTCTTTCGGGTATCGAGGGTATTGAGACCATGACGTCGCGCAGTGAGTTGGAAAAAAGTGTTATTACGCTTGTCTTTAATGTCAACCGCGAAATTGATGGGGCTGCAAACGATGTGCGTGATCGTATCGGTCGTGTTCGTGCCAAGCTGCCCCCAGATGTTCAAACCCCGCAAATACGTAAGTCAGATGCTGATGCTATTCCAATGTTCTATTTGGTCCTTTATAGCGATCGTCATGATATTAAAGATGTTTCAGATTATGCGAAGCGCAATTTGGAAGGTCAACTTGAGGTTATTAGCGGCGTTTCAACTGTGGATGTTTGGGGGGGCGGTGATTATCAAATGCACGTACGTCTAGATCCTGCAAAGCTTGCCGGATATAACCTAAGCAATGAAGAGGTTTCCGCAGCTCTTAGAGCCCAGAATATTGAAAAGCCGGCTGGGCGTTTAAGTACTAAAGACCGAGAAATTGCACTTACAACAAAAGCACCTTTAAAAACTGAAGAAGAGTTCTCTAATGTGATTCTTGCCGAGCGTGATGGTTATCTTGTACGCTTGCAAGATGTCGGAAAAGTAGAGCTGGATGCTGTAGAAAAGCATTTTCGGGTTCGTTTTAATGGTAAAGATGCTGTCGCTTTTGCCATTACTGGGCAAGCAACGGCAAATCCTTTAAATATTTCACGTGATATTATGAAGGCTTTGCCGAAAATTCGCAGTAACCTCCCGCAAGGTATGAAAATTGAAGTTGCCAATGATACTTCAGTATTTATCGAGCGTTCTATTGATGAAGTATATGTAACAATTGCTGAAGCGACGATCCTTGTGATTTTGGTTATTTTTATTTTCTTAAGATCTTTAAGGGCCTCAATTATCCCTATTGTTACTATTCCTTTATCGTTAATCGGTGTTTTCGCATTAATGTATATATTAGGATTTACGGTTAATGTCTTAACACTCTTAGCTTTAGTGATGGCAATCGGGCTGGTGGTTGATGACGCAATTGTAATGCTTGAAAACATTTACCGTCATATCGAAGAAGGAATGTCGCCTATGGAGGCTGCCTTCACGGGCTCACGTGAAATTAGTTTTGCGATTGTTGCTATGACCATTACCCTGGCGGCAGTGTATGCTCCTATTGCCTTGTCTTCGGGTGCTACCGGCAAGGTATTTACTGAGTTTGCTCTGACGCTCGCAGGCGCAGTGATTTTATCAGGTTTTATTGCCCTAACCCTCTCTCCTATGATGTGTAGTCGTTTATTAAGAGTCCATAAGGTGATAGATTTCCAAGGGTCTACAAAGCTGAAATCTAACAAGATAAAGGACCAGTTAAAAAAAATAGACATTTGGATTGATGGAGTTTTAAACTCGACCGACACTTTTTATGGAGAAAAATTACGCTCATTTTTAGCTATTACCCTGCCAACCTCATTTCATGGAAAAACAATTTCTCGTTTTGTTCGCCTATATGTTGTATGTGCTGCAGTTAGTATTATCTTCATTGGTATTTATGTGGGTATGAATATTAAAAAAGACCTTTCTCCACAAGAAGATCAGGGATATGTCAAAGCCAAAGGATATCCTCCTCAAGGAGCAAGCTTGGATTACGTCGATAAATACATGATTCAAGCTGAAAAGATCTTTGAGTCTGTACCGGAGATGGCAGGCCGTTTAGCGTTGATCCAGGCCCCAGGGGAACCCTCGATTGAAGGATATCTTGTACCTTGGGAAAAGCGAAAACGTTCGTCTATGGAAATTGCAAAAGACCTACGTCCGGGCTTTAATAATATTACCGGAATGAGTTTTGGAATTATCAGCAAAGCTCGGTCTTTAATTGGTGGGGGCGGCCGCGGTAAACCTATTGAAGTAATCTTGCAAACAACCAAGCCTTATGAGGAACTCGTTTCCATGTTCCAAGATTTAGCCAGTGCCTTGAGGGAAATCCCCGGGATTGATAAAGATAATATTGAAGATACTTTAAGTGCAGATGAGCAAGAGTATGTTGTCAAAATCAAGCGGGATGAAGCCGCTGCTTCGGGTGTTGCATTAGCTGATATTGGGCAAATGCTGGATACATTCTTTAGCGGAAGAACGGCCACCTATTTTAAAAAGGAAAGTTATCGTTATCCAGTTACTTTAGAGCTTGAAGAGCAATTCCGAAAAACTCGTGATGATATTGCCTCTCTCTATATTAAAGGTCAGAGAGGGAGAGAACAAGCTATTATTCCATTGTCTGAGCTTGTAACGGTAGAAAAACAGCTGGGACCAACAGAAATTCATCACTTTGGGGGGTTACGTGCGGGTACTCTCTATGCCGAGTTGGCTCCAGGCTATGGTTTAGGAGATGTCTTGGATCAAATTAAGACTAAAGCTGCTCAAGTTCTGCCGGAAGGATCGCAAATTAATTTTGCGGGTGAAAGTAAGCGTTTTCTGGAAGAGAGTTCGAATATACTCTTGATCTTTGGGCTTGCCGTAATTTCAATTTACCTGGTTTTGGCAGCCCAATATGAAAGTTATCTTGATCCCTTGATCATTATGGTGAGTGTTCCTTTGTCCCTGGTAGGTGGCCTTGTAACCTTATTAATTGCGGATGGCTCATTAACCTTCCCTAATTGGATACCCCATTTTGAAGGCGGAACTTTGACAGTTTTTGGGCAAATAGGTTTAGTGACCTTGATTGGATTAATCACCAAACATGGAATCTTGATGGTGGACTTTGCCAATAAGCTTCTTGAAGAGCAAAATTCGCGTCTGGAATCTATTATTCTAGCTTCCCGTAAGCGTTTAAGGCCCATTTTGATGACAACCTTTGCAATGGTCTTGGGGGCAGTTCCACTTGCCCTTGCAAGTGGGGCAGGTTATGAAAGCCGGAGTCAAATCGGCTGGGTGATTGTGGGGGGTATGTCGATTGGAACAATCTTTACATTGTTTGTTGTCCCCACAGTCTATGTCTATATAAGTCGTGAAAACCTTTGGGCAATAGTGCGTTCTATTGGTCTGTTTTTCAAGTATACTTTTTTTAATCTTACCCGACATCATGCACAACCTTAGTATGTAATTGTGATGAAAATTATATCGGGTGCTTGGGGTTAAATATTCGCTTTTGCAAGATTTAAAAGCAAGCCTTACTCACTTCTTGAT
>JACVCA010000190.1 GCA_016742295.1 Alphaproteobacteria bacterium
TTTAACAACTTTACATGCCACAAGTTGTTTTGGAATTATACCTCGTTTGCAAGACTTAGGCATTTCTCCTTCAATGCTTGCCGGCTATGTACTTGGCATAATAAGCCAAAGATTGATACGAGTCTTATGTAAAGCTTGCAAGTCAACTAGGCCTGCTACCTCTCTAGAAGCTAAGTTTTTGAACATTGACTCCAGTACTAGAATTCCTGCTTCTCAAGGCTGTAACGCGTGCCACTTCAAAGGCTACAAAGGACGCACGGCCGCAATGGAATTTTTACATTTTGATGACTTTACTAATAATTGCCTCTTGAATGACCCAATCCCTCAAAAAAAGATTAAAGCTTATGCAATGACAAATGGTTTCACACCTCTTATGCAGCGTTGCATCGAGCTGGTTTTGAAGGGCCATACAACCCTTGAAGAAGTGCACAGATGCATAAATTTAAGTATCGAGCAGTAAATTCCCAAGGACAAATTTATCGCAGCGTTTTAAAAGCTGAAAGCCACATGATGCTTTATCAATATTTGAAAGCTCGCAACTTGCATTTATTGAATGCACGCAGATGTTATGAATTTGAAAGTTTTATTTTTAAAGGATTCAAACAAAATATACGGGATGATTTGATAAAATTTTGTTTACATATGGCAGAGATGGACCGGGTGGGGATCCCTCTTCTTGAGGCTCTAGGTGATATGCGTCATTTTCAGGTATCTATAAAATTACGCCGATATATGGACGATATCTATAATCAGATAAGCGGAGGAATGATGCTTTCTGAAGCTCTCAGTCATTATCCCCAAATATTTGATCATTTTTTTATTCAAATTATTCAGATGAGTGAGCACACAGGCCGGCTTCATCAAGGTTTTGATAAATTAATTGTCCACCTCAAATGGACGCAAGAAACTCATCATAAATTGGTCCAAGCACTACGTTATCCATTAATCCTAGGAGGTATTGTTATATCAACATTTGTTGTTCTGTTAACAACACTCGTCCCTCAGTTAATGGAATTCTTGAGATCTCTCAATATCTCACCTCCTGCAACCACATTAGCCCTTATAGCAATTTCGAACTTCATTCAAAATTATGGCTTTGTGTTTTTGACGTTTATAATTTTCTTTATAGGGACAATAGCTATGCTTTATTGTCTTTCTTTTCAAATAGCTATTAGGCTTGATAATTCGTTGTTTTATATCCCTTTGATAGGACCATTATGGAAAAAAATTCTTATTTTGAGATATTTTCAGGCTCTTTCAATGACTCTCTCTACTGGAATCGACATTCTTGAATCTTTGTCTCTTTCTGAAAACATGGTGGAAAACCGCGCGTTAAAACTTAACCTTCAAGGGATTAGAAATCAAGTCACTGGAGGGATGGCTCTATCTCAAGCCGTTGAAATGTCATCAATATTTTCTTCTGGAACAAGTCATATGCTTAAGTCAGGAGAAGAAAGCGGTCAGCTTTTAAAGGTCCTTGAGATAATGAAATATTTTCATGAAACTGAAATTAATAATCAGCTTAAATTCCTTATTGATTTTATTGAACCAGGTCTCATTTTAACAATAGGCGGCTTCATGGTCTGGCTCATCATGGCAATGTTTTACCCCATTTACGACCAGTTTTCGATTGTAAATTTATAAGATAGTACCATGATTCCTCGGAAATCACATTTTATCCTTATAATAAATGATACTACAGCCACCCTCATTCATCAAAAAGGCACCGAAACGTCAAGCTTATGGTCGTTGACCAATCCTTCTGAACTTAAGGGGATAGTTAAACCTAATTCAAATCTTAGTATCCTCATTAACATAAGTGAACAAAAGACCCATCAAGAACACCCTCCCAAATTATCATACTTTGACCAAAAATGCTGGCTTAAGCAATTAGTTAAAAATTCATATGGTAAGGGGCATCTGGTTGGTTTTTTCCCCTTAGAAAAGTTTCCAATCCCTCTAATAATGATTATCATTGAACGCACGGCTTACTTAGAAAACTGGCTCGTCACATCAAAATCACTAAAAGCGCAAATTTTAGGTATCTCTTCATTGCCAGTTGAAGCAGTTAAATTAACACTCCCAATCTTACCAAAGATGGGATGGGTTTTGCTTATAACGCGCCATGGTCGTAATGGCATCCGTCATGCGATCTTTTATAATCAAAAATTGATGTTCACTCGCATGATTGCTTTAAAAACTGACCACCTTCACGTTCAAGAGTTGGCGCAAGAGATTGAAACTGGCATTTCCACAAGCCTTGCTTACTTACAGAGAATGACCCAAGCAAGCGAATCACATGTGCATCTCTTATATTTTGATCAGGCTGAAATTCTGAACTACCTCCCAAAAAATCGTGCCGGCATAACCATCTGTGAATATAAAATTTTAAAAACAGATCCTATAAATTTTTCATGCCCTCCTGAATGTTTAGCTGATCTCTGGCATGCACAAACATTCAGCAAAAGTACCCGACCTGTTTTATACTTAAAACTTGCTGGGTTTTCTAAATTATCCATTATGCTTAGAGGCTTACTGAAAAAATATACCGCTTGTATAAGTGCATTATGTATAGGCTTAATCTTAGCTTTTATTTTTAATTATAATAAATTCTTTTTTTTTGTTAATTTTTAAATGACACGGAATTGAATAGCTAGGCAAAACGTATTTCATCTCCTTTCTCAATCAGAGGTAGCCAAAATGCCTGGGCTTCAGCCAGATGCTAACTGGCCAGCAAATCGATGTTGTCTGGAAGATTCCGGTTAAAGACTTCCGGACGTTGTCTGATTGCGCCGGACGTCTTCCTGCTTTCCAAAGCCCCAACTACCTTCTGGAGGCCCGTGCCGGTTTTCCAACCGGTCAATAGTCCGATGACCTTTTCGGTGGGGAGCGTATCATTGCTGGCCAGCACCTCTAAATACACCTCCAGCAGCTTTTTCAGGTGATGAATGGGTGTTGGGGGTAGCTGGACCAGCAGCTCGGTCAGCATCCATTCCAACGCGTGGCTGTGGCGATCGGAAACCCGCAGCAGGTGCTGCGTGATGGTATCCGTCAGCCGCTTGAGCGGGGCGAACTCCACTGCCTGCAACTTCCCCAGGCATTCACCGATCAGCCCGCTGTCGATGGTGCCCGACCCTACGGCGTTGATCCAGATTTCGGCGGCCAGGGCCCGCACGGTCTTATCCCGGCTGACCAGGCAGGTCCCCACCAGCAGGTGAGCGGTTTTGCCC
>JACVCA010000191.1 GCA_016742295.1 Alphaproteobacteria bacterium
AGTCTATCCGTCTTACCCTTATTTTCCGTCTTACATATTCGTTACATGTATTAGCCATATCTTCTTTTTAAACAAATCTAATAATAATATAATATAATATATTAGATTTTCATGAAGTCGTCACGAAACTCGGCGGGTCCCACGCGGAATTCGTGCTCATCCGTTCCGACACTCTCAAACGTGTTCCGTCGCACGTTCCGTCACTCAACGGCGAGGACGGACGAGCCCACGAGTGGTACCTCGTGAGTTTCGTCCCCGAAATTTCGCCGGTTATTGAGCGGATGCTCCTCGCCTCCACGAAGCACTACCTCAGGTTCCAACTCGGGCAGGACTACTTCAGCTCCTTCGAAATGTTCATCCAATCCCAGGTAAATGAGATATTTTTATTAAAATTTTATTTATGATAAAATAAAATAAAATAAAAAATAAAATAAAATAAATAAATAGATAAATAAATAAATAATAAATTTAACAAAAAAAAATATCAATTTATTTCTAAAAAAACAGATGTAAAAACACTTTTGTAATTATTTTTTTACATCGACAAGTGGTTTTAATTGTAATAATACTTTTTTAATAATTACATAAGAAAATTAAAAAAATAAATTGCTGAAACTTTTACAAATATACAAACTCGAAAGACGTTATGAAAATTGCTTTTATCTCGTTAATATCAGCCATAATTTCAATAAGTCAGCCTATTATTTTAAAGCCTTCTCTAGGATCTACATCACCGCCTGAAGAGCAACCCGAACATAATTCCCACCTTTTACCAATTAATGACACAACAAGTGGCTATTCACCCCAATTACAACCTGGTGCTTATGAAATAATGGACGTTTCTAAAACAAGCGCCCCTCTTCCTTCCGCAAATACGAGAGAGAGTACATATAATCAGGATTTCTATAATCCAGAGTTTTTAAAATTTCTAAAAGAACAGGGCTTAATGGAAACCTCTGTTACCCCTAGGTTACCTTCACTCCTTTCTCATTCAGAGGCTGATGTTTCTACCTCAACTACTTCTTACTCTTCATTTGAATTTCTTGATAATAGTAGAAATTATGCCGCTCCTATTTTCGATGCAGGAGAAATAAGAACTGCTATTCAAGCCGTAATTGAAGGGGAATCATCTAAAAAGCGCAAAACAGCCCAAGCATTTCCTTCGGTAGCTGCTGATCACTCTTCAAGCATTGTTCAAGCAGCTACTTTATATCCATTAAGAGACGAAGTTGTAGCACAGGGCAGCGAAGAAAATACTCACCATCAATCTTCACTAAATGATGAACAGATTCTGGCTTTAGCAGAGGGGCTTTCTAGGCTTCCTGTAGAGGAAACAATAAATTTTAGTGGAAAAAACCTGGATGATGATCAGACACGTGTTATTCTAGATGGGATTATTTCTAAGTTTTATTGTGGCCGGGCGACTTCACACTTAATTATAAACTTAAGCCAAAATTTTATTACACCTAAGTGTCTTCCCGAGCTTACACTCGTTCTAAAATCATATCCTTTATTACAACAATTTGATTTGAGTTGTAATTATCTCGGCCAACAAGAACTTACTGCTGCTTTGAATATTAAATTAAGCTTACAATTAAGAACTACACAATTAGGTTCAGATCCTCTTATACAATTAGACTTAAGCAGAAACAATTTTACTCCTGCAGATGCTTCATCTTTAAAAGAATGTGAAACTTCTTTTAGAAAAGTTATCGTTGACCCCTTAGCTAATGAACTTTCTTTAAAACCTCTCCCTTCCCGCTTACCTTATACTTCAACAGAAAAAAAGGCTCTAAAGCCTGAAATTATGAGACTGCTTGTAACAACTTACCCTAAGGGACCACATAAAGATAAATGTTATTCCCTTACAAAGATTAGAAAAGAATTAAAAGAATTAGCGAAGAAGAGAGAGATAAGTCGAGCACCAGACATTACTACTCTAAGAAGTATTATAGAGGAAGATGCTGAGTTAAAACAAATATATGAAGAAACACAATCATCAAGAGTTACCACAGAAAATTTTCGTGGTATTGCAAGACGAACGAAAGCGAATAGGAGTCACCACAAAGATGAAAACCTTACCTCTTCTTAATGCTATTTTCACCATTAGCATTCTTATAGGGCCCTCTTTTTATACGTCTCATGCTAGCCCTTCTGATCCTCCAGAGAATGTAAGAGAAGACCATATAAGAAAATCTTCTTCAAATGACCTACTAACTCAAGAAGAGCTCAGCTTAATAGAAGAGAGCTCAAAACGGCCTTCTTCTTTACAATTCCTTGATCTTTCAAATCTAGGGATTAATAGTCAAAATGCCTTAAGAGTAAGTATGTGTCTTAGGGATTCTTTAGGAAATATAAATGCTATTAATTTTAGCCATAATGAAATCGATGATTTAGTCGCTTGGACATTATCGAAAACTTGTTTCTTTCATCCTGAAGTTACAGCCTTAAATTTTAGTCACAATAAAATAAAAGAGAGAGGGGTTGCGTATTTATCTGACCTTTCTTGGTTAAAATCACTTGATTTATCATATAATGAACTAAGTTATAAAGATATAAAGTCTCTCAATAAAAATAAGCTTTCCTCTCTTACCTCATTAAACCTAAAAGGCAACTTCATTGAAGATACAGCTTTAAAAAGCCTAGAAGAAGAATTTGGTTGTTTATCTTTTAGCCAAAATGCAATGGAGGTTCATATAGAGGAAGAAGGGTCCACCCAACCTCAATTTAAAGAAGAGATTTCTCTTCCTCACGAGAGTTCGTCAACAGAGAAAATAATAGATCTTGATTATTCACAAAGGATTGAAGCATTACGTAAGCAATTAGATGAGAATAAGCTTGAAGCTGTTAGTGAATTAATGGCTCTTTATACAGAAGCTGGGTCTAAGCTTAAAAAACATCTCTCTGACCGAGAGATAAGAGCACTTCATAGTAAAGCGGGGAAAATCTTCATGCTGTCTTATGCCCCAGCTAATACTTCTTCAACTAAGAACCCAGACTCAGTTTTAATCCACTACGAAGCGTTTGAGAGCTGTCTACCACATGCGTTGGGAAAAGCAGGTTAACGATTAAGTAAAAAATTCTAATCTTTAAGCTATATTATAAAAAATTAAAAAACAAGGGGGAGGAAAATGATTACTTTTAAATATAGGGCCTATAAAAGAGCTAATCTATTTAACTACCTTCTTCCTTTATCACCCTCTTTTTCTCTGACAGCCTCTTAA
>JACVCA010000192.1 GCA_016742295.1 Alphaproteobacteria bacterium
GCTTTTGTGAGTAAGTCTAATTCATGTAAACTTTTAAAGTGGACTCTTAAATGCTTAACAATAGGTTGGTCTTGCCAGGAAAGATAAGGCTTATAGTTATTAATACCATAAAACTGCCGTGCATAATCTTTGGCAAAAGACTCGGTTGCTATTATGCGAAGCGGCTTACTTACTAATCGAACATTAAGAAGATCTAATTCTGGTAAAAATCCTAAAATATTAAACGTTACTTCTGCAGGTAAAGAGTTTAATCTAGCAAGTTCTGCTTCGCTTTTATTTTCATCTGCTGAAACACACTGATCCACTTTATCAAAGCTTCCTGTGCGCTGACGCTTAGCTTGAGGATAAGAGGTTAGTAGAGGAATTATATGGTTTTCTATTTCCCCATTATCAAAGGTTGCATATGCCTCTACTAATGGCAGAAAAGTAAGAGTGAAGAAAAGAATATATATCCAAGAGGGTTTATTATTATCCACTTTTTTACTTCCCAGGTACATTTATTCTGTTTAGATTGAAGCTGCCTCGCTTTTTCTTCTCTTAGCTCTCTTCTTCCGGAAAAATTGGCACCTCTTCCCCTTCCTTTAAAATAGATGGGGTTGGCTCATTTCCTTCAAACTGGCTGAACTCTGTATGAATATTTAAATAAGTGCTTTCCTTTCCTGCTTCAAATTCTTCTTTATAAGGAGTTTCTTCTTTAGAGGTAAACCCTCCTTCCTCTTCATTTGTATTATAAATTAAATTTGAGGGTAAAAGATCAGGAGCAAACTGCATATCGGTTACAGGCTCTACACTTGTTGCCTCTGGACGCGCTCTAAACTGTCGGATCTGAAGAGGAGTTTTATCTATATACTTGCTTACAAATGCTACTCCTTTTACGCCTGCTATTGTCTCTAACCGTTTTACTATCTCAAGCTCGCCTTCTCTAAATCTCGTCTTTTGCCCTTCTTTGCCATAGAAGTAGGTATAAACCATTAAATACTGTAAGGCTGTATCTTCATCTATTGTTTCTATCTCTGTTTCAATAAAAGCGGTCATGAACTTAAATAAGTTATCTCTTTGAGGCATCAGTTTATAAAAGAGTTTAAAATATTCGCTTGCATTCTCAAGCTCTGGTGTCTCACATAACCTTTGGCCATAGCTTGAGAGGCCTTGCAAACAAGCTGAAAGATCTTGTTCGGGATTTGAGGCTAGACTCGATTGGCTTTCTCTTAGCTTTACTGGGCTTTTTTCTTCTAGACCTGAAATGCTGACCTTTCCTTTTAAGCCATTTAAAAGGTCCCTAAGCTTGGTATCCTCCTTGATAGGATTATGTTCTAAATTTAAGCTTATTAAGGTCGTACTCGATTTAAACCCTTCTAGTAAAGCTAAGGCCCCTTCATTATTAATTTGATTATGACTTACATCAAGACTTGTTAAATGAGTAAGCTTGCTTAAAGATAAAGCACTTTTATTGCCAATCTTATTCTTACTAAAATCTAAACTTGTAATAGAAGGAAAGTCCTTTAATGTACCACTTAATAACCATGCCCCTTTATCACCCATTTCATGGCCTTGAAAGCTAATTGCTGTAATATCTTTTTGTGATTTTAAAAAACTTCTTAATTCATAATTTTTTTCAAGCACATTATCTTTTGTAATGCGATCAGCAGGATTACTTTCATCATAAGTCAAGTTTAAAAATATCTTCTGGTCTGCTTGATTCATATCTTCATGCGAGATATCTGTAGGCAAGTTTGCTTGGCTTAAGGAAATTTCTAAATCACTCAATCCCTGCTCTGGGCTCTCATAAGGAGAACTTGCTAAGAATATCTCCTGGTCTTCTTGATCCATATCTTCATGCAAGATATGTGTAGGCAAGTTTGCTTGTTTTAAAAAGGTCTCTGAATGGCTTAACCCATGCTCTTGGCTTTCATAAGGAGAACTTGCAAAGCAAAAACTTCCCCAAATTATTAAGCATATCCAAGTAAGTATTAACGCCATATTATTTCATCCTTTTCTCTATCTCAACTATTATGAGAAATACGTTTACGTTTAACCTTTGCTCCGCTCGAGTTTGATTTATGGGAGGAAGTACGCAATAAAGAGCGAAGGAGACGGTCTTCCTTATTATCTAAAGCAATGCGTAAGAGAATAGAGTCTTCAACTGTAATACCAAGCTTTTCTCTTAACTTCTCTAATGAGATTACTTGCGCTTTGCCTTTTTTTACCACACATTCATCTAGCTTTCCTAAGATCTGAGGTGTAAGCTCACAAAGTTTAGAAAGCTCCTCTTGTCCTGGCACCGTCGATCTTCCTAGTCTTTTAAGAAGCTCTTCTAAAGTATTATGCTCTTTTTTTTCAATTAACCTACGAAAAAGAGTGCGTTCATCTATTACCCCTCTGGGAATGTCCCTGGGATGTTCTTCATTAAGTATAGAAGTGATCTTCTCTTTGATTTCTTTAACAGTCAACTTACGAGGAACAGCTTGTCTACTCCCTGATTGACTTTGAGGGAAGCTTTTCTCCTCTTTTAGTAAGTATCTGAGGCTTTTAATAATTGTGTCTGTTTCCCGAGTGCCATATTTAGAAACATTGCCTTTAGAACCCTTTTTA
Source organism: Alphaproteobacteria bacterium (assembly GCA_016742295.1). Classification (GTDB taxonomy): domain Bacteria; phylum Pseudomonadota; class Alphaproteobacteria; order JAGOMX01; family JAGOMX01; genus JACVCA01. Next base: position 2,593 of record JACVCA010000192.1, read on the forward strand.
GAGCTCTTAAAGTTAGGCTTATCAGGTTCTTGTGGCTGTTGAGGATCTAACCTCAATCTATCTTTAGCTTCAACTTCTCTCTTATAGAAGGGCAATAGCTCTTTAGTTTTTATCAAAGTGACATAAGATTCAGGACAAATAGGGTTACTGCGTAAATCAATTATCAAAGAGGGAGTTCCTATCACTAGAGCACCTAAGCTTCTTACATTATCTTTATTGGTGAGCTTAAACTGATTGTGATTCAGTTTAAGTTTTATAAAATTAGAATTTCCTTTTAGAAGCGTTAAAATTTGCTCAAGCGTATCTTCACTCTTCAATTGATTATGGCTTAAATCAAGAGTGGTAAGATGCTGATAAGAGCTAAGTGCTAATAAGAGTGCCATAGCAACTGGATCTTCTAATCCAATATGCTTAAGCCTCAATGTAGTAAGCGATGGAAAGTTAGAAAAGTGACATGCCAGGGTTAAAGCAGAACGCCCACCAGGAAGCTTAAAATTCTCCTTGCCTTTTAAAGCTAAGCTTTTGAGAGAAACTGGGAGGATAGAGGTAATTGGTTCAAGATGTTGGCTAAAGTCAACTTCATTTAAAGCTTTCTTTTGCTCTCCTTCTTTAGTTAACCATTTGATTA
>JACVCA010000193.1 GCA_016742295.1 Alphaproteobacteria bacterium
TCAATGACGGCACCCCTAGTTCCTGTGGTATATACACCAATCAGTCCTTCAGCAGCCGTACGACCTGCCTTTTTTGCAGCCGCAGAAAGACCTTTCTTGCGCAACCAATCAATTGCAGCGTCAATATCACCACGGGTCTCTTCAAGGGCCTTTTTACAGTCCATCATGCCAGCGCCAGTGCGCTCACGTAAGTCTTTAACTAATTCTGCTGTCACAGCCATGGTATATCCTTTTCTAAAAGCTTTAAGATTATTCCAAAGAAAGGCCGGGCTACCCCTTCCCTTATTCCTCTGTATCTTTGGGTGTTGCCTTACCCTGCTGTTTACTTGTTTTTTTTGAAACCTTAGTGGCTTCTAGTTTAGCTTTAGGAGCTTTGGGTTTTGGCTTTGCTGAATCTGAACTTTTAGAATCCTTAGCAGGCTTGGCTTTAGCCTTTGTGGATTTAGCTTCAGTCTTAGCTTCCGTTTTTTCAGTCTTAGCTTCAGCCTTTCCAGAGCTGCCTTCTTTCACTGGGCGAGCTGGTTTTAGACTTGGAACAACTTCTTTCTCTCCATTTTCATCAAAAGAAATATCTTCTGCTTCGCCCACATCCACACCTGCAGCAATCAATTGATTTTGTAAACCATCCAGAATCGCTCCACCTATTAAATCACAATACAGTTGGATCGCCCGAATCGCATCGTCGTTACCCGGAATTGGATAAGTAATATGATCAGGGCTCGAATTACTATCAATGATGCCAATAACGGGAATTCCAAGGGTCACAGCTTCTTTAATCGCTGTATCTTCTTTGTTAGTATCAATAATAAAAAGCAAGTTAGGAACACCACCCATATCTTTAATGCCCCCGATATTACGCACTAATTTATCTCTTTGGCGGGTGTGTTGTAAAAGTTCTTTCTTGGTAAAGCCGTCAGCTTCTTTTTCAAAGAGTTCTTCATATTCACGAAGGCGCTTGATTGAACGAGACACAGTCTTCCAGTTCGTCATCATTCCGCCTAGCCAACGATGATTCACATAGTATTGTCCACACCGACGGGCTGATTCAGCAACAATTTCGGAAGCTTGTCTTTTGGTTCCTACAAAAAGAATACGTCCTCCTTGTGCTACCGTATCACGTGCTACTTGCATTGCCTGATATAGTAGGGGGACTGTCTGCTCGAGATTAATAATATGTACGCTGTTCCTAACACCAAACAGGTAAGGTGCCATTTTTGGATTCCAGCGGCGCGGATTATGGCCATAGTGGAAACCCGCTTCTAACAGATGTCGCATTGTAAATGTTGGCATTGCCATGTTTTTTAGCCTTTTCCGGTTCAACCTCCGCAGATGTGGCTGTAGCATTCCTACAACACCGGACAGGCACAACACCTGTTATGCCATAAATCTGCGTGCGTTATTACAACTCTTTCATTTTTAAACTGAAAGAGTCCTATACTTGAGGCTATAACGCGGCATCTTTCTTTTTGCAAGAGATTTTTGTCTTTTCAAATTACATTTACCCTTTAAAATAAACCACAATCCAGGCATTATTAGATTTCCGCTATATAGAGGACGTGTTTATGCATTTTCAATACAAAATAGTTTTAAGTGTTATAGGTATTTGTGCAGCAATTGTCGGAAGTTTCTGGCTATCAAAGCTTCTCACCCCCTCACAATATGAACCTTATAACACTGGCGTGGCTATAGTGAAAGAGAGGCCAGGGAGGGGAACTCCTCAGATCGGCGGTGATTTTTATCTCGTGGATCATCAAGGCCACCCACGTACGGATATAGATTTTCGTGGATCTTATATGCTAGTTTATTTTGGTTATAGTTTTTGCCCGGATATTTGTCCTGCCGCCCTTTCAGCCATGTCTGAAGCCTTGATCAAGCTGGATAAAGACGCTGATCAAATACAACCTATTTTCATTACTGTGGACCCTCAAAGGGATACGATTGAGAATTTAGCTCTTTATGTTCAAAATTTTCATCCTCGCTTAATAGGCCTTACAGGCACCAAAGAGCAGATCACTCAGGCTCAAAGTGCCTACCGTGTTTATGCTTCCAAAGTGAAACCTGAGGGGACGGCAACAGAATATTTGGTGGACCACTCATCGATTATCTACCTGATGGATCCTCAAGGACGAATGATTGCACATTTTAATCATCTCACACCTTCAGATGATATTGTAAAGAAGATCAAAGAGATTTTGTAGTATCCTAAGGGGTGCTATAGCTCGACTTACTGCATCTTTAAAAAAAACCTAATGATGAGGTGACTCTGAGAAAGGAAGGGTCTAACTTATTTTTATAATGGTTTTATCCCCTATACAGCTTACACGCACGCTCTTCAAAGGCCTTTATCATGACATGGGCTGCTTGGCTAAAAAACATTGTAATAGCACTTTCAAAGAAGCTTGATTTAAATGAAAAGTCGACATAAAAATCAATTTCACAGCAGTGACCCTCAAGTTCTTTAAATTTCCAGCAATTGTTAAGATATTTCAAGGGACCATTTTGGTAAGTGACTTCAATGCAGCTGAATTTTTCTAAAGCAACTCGTGATGTAAAGCTTTCCTTAAAAATTTTATAACCAATAATCAAATCAGCAAGGATCTCATCATCTTGGCGTGTATGAATTCTGGCTGCAAGACACCAGGGTAAGAACGTAGGATATTTTTCAATGTCCGCAACCAGCTCAAACATTTGTTGCGCGGTATAGGGCACGATCCGCTTTTCTGCATGCCTTGGCATGTCTGTTTAGCCTAAAGGTGCTGAAAGTTTCAGCTTTTCTTCCCGTGCCTGACGTAATTTTGCAAAGTCATCACCCGCATGATAAGAGGAACGTGTCAAAGGCGAAGCAGATACCATCAAAAACCCTTTCCCGCGGGCCATTTTTGCATAATCTTCAAACTCTGAAGGAGGAACAAAGCGCATTAATGGATGATGAGTTGGTGTTGGTTGAAGATATTGTCCAATAGTGAGAAAGTCAACATCTGCAGCCCTTAAGTCATCCATTACTTGATAAATTTCTTGCTTGGTTTCTCCCAATCCCACCATGAGCCCTGACTTAGTAAACATTCGAGGATTAAGTTGTTTGACGCGGTCTAAAAGCTTAAGAGAATGAAAGTAGCGAGCTCCGGGCCTAACGGTTGCATAGAGGCGGGGAATTGTCTCAAGATTATGGTTATAGACATCGGGGCCTGCTTGAACCACAATAT
>JACVCA010000194.1 GCA_016742295.1 Alphaproteobacteria bacterium
TAAGAGTCCTTCCGATGTCAAAAGAGTAACTAGGCGCTCAGAATCACCATACAGCATTACGTTAATGCCAAGATGGTGCTTTAGAGTTAAAGCGATACCTTTAATAACAATATCGGGAGCTCCATCGCCGCCCATAGCGTCAACGGCAAGAGTGATACTCAAATCTTATCATCCTCAACTTTAAAAAAAATACTTAGAATTTAAAATTGAAATTTTAAAGATCAACCTTCACAACGTGGCGGCCTTTATAATGTCCACATGAGGAGCAAACGTGGTGTGATAACTTGCGTGACCCACAATTTGAACATTCTGCTGATTGAACAACAGTTAAGCTATCATGCGCACGACGCATGTTTCGTTTGGACTTTGAGGTTTTGCGCTTCGGTACAGCCATTTTTACACCTAAATACCTAAATGAGTTAACGATGCATCTTTACCCGAAAAGAATAGAGATAGCAAGTTTTCTAATCTTAAGCGTAAAATTTAGTCTATTTTCAAAGAGATGTCACTATAAAACTTAGGAAAAATCTGATTAAGTACAATAAAACCATCAGTTATTTTAAAAATCTAACTTCATAAAGATTGTTTAATTTTCTTGCTTTGACGCTCGATTGTTTGCCAAATTAATTTGTCTTGACCGTAAATATCTTCAGAAAAATGTGGCAACCCGTTATCGTCAACCCAAATAGTAAAATAACCAATATGAACGCGGATACCATCTGAAATTTTAACCTGCTGCGTTTTTTCTCCTTTCATAGCTTCTTCAATTCTGCTTTTAGGCCATTTGGAAGGATCATTTAAAACAAATTCTGCAAGCTCAACAACTTTCAAGACACGAATACACCCCGAACTAAAGGTTCTAACAGGCTTCTCAAAAAGATATTGTTCTGGGGTGCTGTGTAAATACACATTAAAGTTATTCTTAATTGTAAAAAGAATTTTCCCTAAAGCATTCATTGAGCCGGGACTTTGCATTAATTGATAGGGGAAATTTTTTTCTGAGACCTGAGACCAATCGATACTGCGAGGATCTACAACCCCCCCTCCTGTATGATAAACTGTATAACCTTTGTTAATAAAATAATCAGGATCACGGCGTAATTTAGGTAATTTATCTCTTACAGCAATTGTATGAGGTACATGCCATGTTGGATTAAAAATAACTCCTGTCATAGGCGCACTGAAAAGAGGTGTTTCCCTATAGGTTCGTCCGACAATAATCGGACTTCTTAAAACAGTTTTCCCCTCTGCAACCGCTTCCAATTCAAAGCGTGCAACATTCACTTTAATATAACGAAGTCCTAAGTCTCGTGGCATCCAACGCCACCGCTCCATATTTACAATAATTTGCTGAATATGATCTTTAGGTGTCAAATTTAAAGCAAGTTTTGTCTGGGGACCTACAGAGCCATCAATATCAATCCCATGTTGCTGTTGAAATAACTTGACTGCATCCTCTACCTCTTCGTCATAAATATCTTCCAATCCAGATTGAGCATGAAATTTAATGGAATTTACTTTCAAAGCTAAAAGTTTACGAAGCGTTATAACTGAAGAACTACGGTCTTTATATTTTAGAGATGTCTGATTTACAAGACGAGGTTGTTGCACATTTAAAACCAATCGCCTCTCACTTAGCAATTTTTTCAAACTTTTGTATTCTTGAGATTGAGGGGGTATCTGTTCAATCCAATCTGTATTATCACCTTCAGCAAGGCCCTCGCTGAGAATTTTGACAGGATCAAAAGTCTCTGGCTTAATTGCAATCTGACGATCGGCTATTTTCGGATCAAAACGACCATTACGAACATCACAGATGTAACGAAGAAAGGCAATGGTTAATGACGTTTCAGCCTTGAGGGCTTCAGATACAGAGGAAAAACCCCCAACCGTAATACTAGATTCAAAATGATAACTGGCAGGGTCGAGACCTTCGCGATCAGCATTAGTAAGGGTCTTGATAACTTTTAAAGCAACTGGGGTCCAACCCTTCTCATTTATCCAAGCAGGTTTAAAATTGTGCTGTTGATAGAAATAAGCAGTCTGCGAAGCTAGAGACTGAACCTTTGGTCCTGTTTTAACTTTTACATATTGCGTTTGAAGAGCAAGGCTGATTTGGGATAATAGTTCACCTTCAAATGCCCATATTTCCTGAGAAATTATGCTCAAGAAAAAGACTATGATCGTTCTTAAAGTTCTTATCGGCATAATTTTCCTCTTTTCTGAATAATAGCCTGCTAAGATTTAATTTTAAGTTAAGAAAATGGTAGCAAAATTACCTGATCGTTAAATTTATACAAAAATAAATGTGTTGGAGTACCTAATTTAAGTTAATCTTGCAAAAAAGTTGTTAATTAATTAGTGTTTCGACGCAAGCTGCTTTCATCAAACAGCTAAAATGTGCTATAATAAAGATTAGTTAAATGGAGGTTACCATGACAATGAGTATTGAAGAGCAGCTTTTATCACCAGATTATCGTCCCACACAGGATGAACCTTATATGAATGCTATGATGCTGAGCTACTTTAAAACCAAGCTCATGAAGTGGCGAGCTGAATTGCTCCAAGGATCAATGGATACAATTCATCTCATGCAAACTGAAACCCGTGAAGAACCTGATATTGCTGACCGGGCCTCTACCGAAACGGATCGAGGAATTGAATTACGGACCCGTGACCGCGAACGCAAGTTAATTAGTAAAATTGATGAGGCACTTCAAAGGATTGAGGACGGTAGTTATGGTTATTGTGAAGAAACTGATGAGCCTATTGGCGTTGCCCGCCTTGATGCCCGCCCTATTGCAACGTTAAGCATTGAAGCCCAAGAAATGCACGAGCGCCTTGAAAAAACCCAACGTGATCACCGTGTGTAAGTGCAGAGCTAACCCTGCTGTTCTATTAAAAAAAATAAACATATAGTAAAATGAAAAAGCCAAGAGACATTATCTCCTGGCTTTTTTAATAAATTTAATAAGAAAAATCAAACCGCTATCTGAACTTTTATAATTTCAATTTTTTGCTCTCACGGTACATGTATTTCTTAAAACACTGTACCTTCCCAATGCGATGCGAATAGGGTTACCTTCACTTTGAACTGCAGCAGCTACAGGACTAGCAGGGCTAAGAGGCTGGTTCTTCTACAGGGCAGGAGTTCAAGCTGGAACAGCTAGGCCTGTGGGCCATTCTCTCTAGC
>JACVCA010000195.1 GCA_016742295.1 Alphaproteobacteria bacterium
CAAGGGAACCATTCGTCCATTAATTTTGGCACCGACACAATGATTTCCTACTTCTGAGTGTACTGCATAAGCAAGATCAATGGGCGTCGCACCCCGAGGAAGTGAAATAAGATCGCCTTTGGGTGTAAAGCAAAAGACCTGATCTTGAAATATTTCAAGTTTGGTATTTTCAAGGAATTCTTCAGGATTAGAGGCATTCTCAAGAATTTCAAGCAATCCACGCAGCCAACGATAATCATTTCCCTCCTTTAATTGACCACCTTGCTTGTATTTCCAATGAGCAGCAACCCCGTATTCACTAGTTTCATGCATAGGAGAAGTACGAATTTGAATTTCAATACGTTGTCGCCGTGGACCTAAGACCGTTGTATGCAGAGATTGATAATGGTTGGGTTTAGGGGTGCTGATATAATCTTTAAAGCGCCCAGGAATGACAGGATATGCGCTATGAATAATACCAAGAGCTTGGTAACACTCGCTAAGACTATCAACAACAATACGAAAAGCCATAATATCTGAGAGCTGTTCAAAAGAAACATTCTTAAGGTGCATCTTACACCAAATTGAATAAGGGGTTTTCTCCCGGCCGGAAATCGAAACCTTTAGTTTATTATCTTCAAATAATTTCTTAAGCTCATCGATAATAAAGCCCACATTATCTTGCCCTTCTTCCTTTAAAAATTTTAAACGACTTATAATTGATAAGCGAGCATCCTTATTTAATTCATTAAAGGCTAAGTCTTCAAGCTCATCTTTGAGCCGATGAATTCCAATTCTTTGTGCTAGAGGAACATAAATATCCATAGTTTCTCTAGCCACTCGTTTACGTTTTTCCTCTGATTGCACATGACACAAAGTCCGCATGTTATGTAAACGATCAGCGAGTTTAACCAACAATACCCGGATATCATTTGACATCGCTAAAACTAATTTACGGAAATTTTCAGCTTGCCTGATTTCATGCGATTGATGTTCAATTCGGGTGAGTTTAGTAACCCCATCAACCAATGTTGCCACTTCTTTTCCGAAAAGCTTTTCAATCTCTTCTAACGTTGCTTCAGTGTCTTCCACAGTATCATGTAGCAATGCTGTGATAATTGAGGCTACATCTAATTTCATATCCGTGAGCATGTCAGCTACTTCAAGCGGATGATTAAAGTAAGGGTCACCTGATTCACGTGTTTGCGCACTATGCGCCTTCATAGAATAGACATAAGCTAAGTTCAACGCGCCTTCATCTGCGTTGGGATCATAGGATTTAACTTTTTTGACAAGCTCGAATTGATGAATCATTTAATAAATTTTAGCGCTTAAGTGCAATTTTGTATATGATATTGTATCTTTAACCTGCTTTTTTGATAAAAATTTTGACTGGCACTTTCTTCTTATTCTAAAATAAAATTTCATATTTAGTTTCATGAGTAAGATTAAATTACATATTATACTAAAACTTATGATTAAGTTTCATAATCTACGTTAATAAAAATCTGTTTTTATAAGATAAAGTTATTAATAAGGTTAAGTGATTTATTTAATAAAATATACTTCTAAATAAAAAAACATATTTTATGTATAAAATTACAAATTATAAAAGCATTAATGTATTTATAACTGCTTCATAATTCATGATATCTACGCAAATAAGAATTGTTTAATAATAATTTATAGGATATCATTTAAAGGGTTAATAAACACTATCAGTTCCATTTTAGGTAGATATGAATAAAACATTACCATCTCCAGGCATTAAGCCCACCTACCTCGGATTTGATAACCTCCAAGAGCATGGGCACTATGCCGCAATTGACTTGGGTAGTAACACCTGTCGCTTACTGATCGCCAAACCAACTAAAACAGGTTATAAAGTCGTTGACTCATTTTCAAGGGTTGTACGATTGGGGGTCGGCGTTCGCAGCAATCGAATCCTAGGAACAGAAGCTATGGATCGAACAATTGATGCCTTAAAAGAATGCGCAAAAAAATTAAAACGATATACTATTATTAAAATCCGTAGTGTGGCGACTGAAGCATGTCGACAAGCAGAAAATACGCACAGCTTTATTAAGCGTGTCAAAAAAGAGACGGGCATAGAGCTTGAAATTATTCCTGAATTTGAAGAAGCACGTCTTGCACTAAAAGGATGCACAGGGCTTATTGATCCTTCCATACCTTACGTTTTAGGCTTTGATATCGGTGGCTGCAGCACGGAAGTCATGTGGGCGAAAGTGTTTAAAAATGGAACTACTCAGGTTTTAGATTGGGTTTCTCTCCCATTTGGCGTTGTTAGTATTCTTGAAAGTTGCGGCGGAGATCCTGGTCTCTTTTATAAAGATATTTGCACAAGGATCCAACATGATCTTGTAGCTCTCTCCAAAAACAATCTTATAAATCTTGCCATTGACAGAGGACAAGTGCAGATGATCGGGAGTTCTGGCACAACCACTACAATTGCTGCCATGCATCTTAATTTGCCAGTTTACGACCGTACTAAAGTAGACGGCTGTTACTTACCTTTAAAAACAATTCATTCAATTGCTGATAGATTACGTGAAATGAATCCAAGAGAACGTGCAAACCAACCCTGTATTGGACCTGGCCGTTGTGAACTTGTGCTCGGAGGGTTAGCAATCTTGGAAGCCATATGTAAAACTTGGCTTGTTAAAACTTTAAGAGTTGCTGATCGTGGGGTTCGTGACGGGATTTTGAATGACCTGATCACCCAGCCCCCTTCTTCTAAACTTACTTCCCTCCTTGTTCACAGCAACGTTGCATGACTCAAACCCCTTCTGTAAAAAAGCGTATGGCTTCTCGCCCCTTAACTGTGCGCGTAAAAACTGCTCGGGGGCGCAAGGTATCTTCTCAGCGCTGGCTTAACCGCCAGCTCAATGACGAATACGTGATAGAAGCCCAACGTTTGGGCTACCGCTCACGAGCTGCCTTCAAACTCATTCAAATAAATGAAAAATTTGGATTTCTTAAACCTGGAAAGCATGTGGTTGACCTTGGAGCTGCCCCCGGCGGGTGGACTCAAGTTGCAGTTCAACTCACGCAAACTGCTGAACATTATTCTCATGTTTTAGGAGTTGATATTACAGAAATTGAGCCTATTTCAGGCGCTCAATTCCTGCAACTCGACTTTCTTGAGGATAGTGCCCCTGATGCAGTTAAAGCCTGTCTCAAAG
>JACVCA010000196.1 GCA_016742295.1 Alphaproteobacteria bacterium
TATTGAGTTAGGTATTTATAAGGGATTAAAAGCAGAATTGAATAGCGAGATAAATACTGTTTTTAGATAAAACTAACTTTATTTTCTTAGAGTTAATTTAAAGCTGCCAAATTTAAATGACTGCGACAGTAAGTCGCAGTCATCTTTTTATATTAATTAATTCTTTTATTTTTTTCATTCAATTATAGTGATATTAGGTTTAATTCTTTTTAATTCTTCAATTTCATCTTTTTCATATGTAGTACCAATTAAAGAAATTTTTTTCAAAAATTTTAAATCTTTTAGGGGCAAAAAACCTGTTATTTTTTTTTCAGTCATATGGTTTAGTGAAAGCTCTAACAGATTTAGCGCTTTAGAAAACCTTGATACATCTTTAATTTTTGTCTTTGATCCATTAATAATTTCAAGATTATAGCATTTGCTGAGATCCGGTATTCCCCTAATGGGTTGATTTACAAAATTAAGTTCATTAAGAAAAGACATGTCACTAACACATGAAATATCTCTAATATAGTTACCAGGAATAACTAAACTCCTAAGATTTTTAGCTTCTTTAAGAGGATCTAAGGTATCGATTTTAGTCCCTCTCAAACGAAGTTCAAGTAAGTTAGGAATTATTTGAATGAGTTGTTTGAAAGATAGTGAATCCATGTCATATTCAATAATAATCTTGGGTATGATATTAATAGTAAATTCTTGTAATTTTTGCCATTGTTGAGGTGATTTTATAACCATCACAAAAGGCATTTTAGGATTAGAAAATACTATTTTTCTGAAATCTTTTGATAGATCTTTTGCAGCCTTTTGAACCCCTGGATAATTGAGAATCATTAAAGTTAGCTCGTCGGGAAAATCAGAAAATCGTCCTAAGTTTCTTACTATTAATGGCGATTCCTCTACGTAAGAGCTTGCCCTTAAACAGCTATAATGACTAAAGAATATTAGTATTAGAATAAATAAAATGCTATATTTATTATTGTTCATCGTGTAGATCTTTTTTATAAATGTTCTTTATTTCGGTTGTTAGAATATCTAACTAATTTCATTAAGATAAGAGAATTTATTAGGGAATGTCAATACTAAGTATAGAGGGCGTGTTTTATGCTAAGAGACTGTCCAAAAAATACTTTTAAGTGAGCCTCCGAGTCCTAATATTGATCATTGCCAATTTTATCCAAGCCTCACTTAAAGTGGACAAGATCTCATAATCTTTGTTAAGCCTCTATACCTATTTAACCAACCAAAGGTTCTTTCAACAATCTATCTTCACTGCACAATTTTAAAAGTTTTTTTCGGCCTTTTACTATTCAACTTAATATAGCTCTCATCCATTCTCTAGCTTCCATTGACTGACTTCTTACGTTGATGCAAACGTTTATCAATTAAAGAGACAAAGCGCCTAACTCATCTTTGTAAGGTTGAAGGATCAATCTCAACTCCTCCTATCATCGTCATTTCTTCGAAGTCTCGAAAAACTTACATTTCATATAAACAAATAGCATTATGATTGAAGGAGAAGAACAAAAGCTCTAAAATGAGATAGCAATTAAAGAGAAATATTGAGCTTTGCGAAAACCTACTTTTGCAGACACCCCCTTCTTTGTGCAACAAATGTGACAGAATCCTATTAAGGACGGTATCTTTATGTAAATAAAACTTAGATAGAAAACCTTGATGAAGTTTAAGATGTTCTTTTTTAATCTCTGCGTCTTATTAACCCTCACCTTAAAGTTAGATTTGCAATTTTTAATCTCATCCTGATTGCATGTAAGCCACTGGCCGTTGATGTTCAAAAAGATGTAGAAGAACCTGCAAAGCTTTACCTCTTTCACTGCTTAAGTTAGGATCGATATTTAAAATAGCCTTCGCATCTTGATGAGCAAGATCAAGTAAATCTTCATGCACCGCGAAATCAACCAGTTTTAAGGCTGGCAATCCACTCTGTCTGAGCCCCAATGGATCCCCGCCGCCTCGTAAACGCAGATCTTCTTCGGCAATTTTAAACCCATCATTGGTCAAACGCATAATATTCAGTCGAGATTTGGCTGTTTGCGTAAGTCCTTTTTGCTCGAAAAGCAGCAAGCAGGTTGAGGCTTGGGTCCCACGACCAATCCTTCCACGCAGTTGGTGAAGCTGAGAAAGTCCAAACCGTTCGGCGTGCTCAATCACCATGATGGTTGCATCAGGAATATGCACCCCCACTTCAATCACCGTAGTTGCTACCAAAAGGCGTGATTGACCTCTAATAAAGCTTTGCATTGCCGTATCTTTTTCAGCCGCCTTCATACGGCCATGGATCAGCTCTACTTGACCTGGAAAAATTTTATTAAGTTCTTGAAACCTTACTTCAGCAGCAGCTAAGTCTAAGGCTTCTGACTCTTCAACCAAAGGGCAAATCCAATAGACTTTGTGATGGCTGTCCAGTGCCCGCCTCACTCCTTCAATTACTTCCTCTAGACGTGTAAGAGAAATTGTGCGCGTTGCAATATCTTGGCGTCCAACCGGCTTTTCATTTAACCGCGAAGTTGCAAGATCACCATGCACAGCGAGAAGAAGAGTGCGTGGAATTGGGGTGGCGGTCATCACCAAAAGATCAACTTTGTCCCCCTTGGCGCCGAGGCTGAGCCTTTGGTCCACGCCAAAGCGGTGTTGTTCGTCAATCACGGCTAAACCCAGATTTTTGAAGGCGACTTGATCTTGAAATAAAGCATGGGTACCGATGAGAATATCAAGCTTTCCCTCAGCAACAGCAGCAAGGGTTGCTTTTTTATCCTTTCCTCGACTAGTTAGAATGCCAATCTTGAGTTTCAAGGCTTCTGCCCAAGGCTGTAAAGTCGTAAAATGCTGCTGGGCAAGAATCTCGGTGGGAGCTAACAAAGTTGCTTGATAGCCGCATTCGAGAGCATTGAGCATGGCCAGCATAGCGACCACCGTCTTGCCACTTCCTACATCACCTTGCAGAAGTCTGATCATTCGGATCGGTAAGGCCATATCAGTATAAATATCTTTCAGCGCTGATTCTTGAGACACGGTAAGTTGGAAGGGTAGAAGGGATAAGAATTTGCGCCTCAAATGTCCTTCCCCTTTATAAATTTGTCCCGGTTGCGTGCGATAAGACTGCCGTACCATAAGAAGTGCCAGCTGGTTTGAAAGTAGTTGATCATACGC
>JACVCA010000197.1 GCA_016742295.1 Alphaproteobacteria bacterium
CCCCAGGAAGATACTCCTCTAAAGGGGTAATGGCTAATGCAGGAGACGAAGAAAGAGCAAATAACAAGCCAAATTTGAGAATAAAATTTTTGTTAATAGAAAAATATTTTTTCATGTTTTTCTCTCCTAAAATTTAAGTATTTTTTAAATTTTTCGATAAATATTTACTTTAATAATTTAAAACTAAGTTAAAATATATACTTATAGCATCTATAAAATCTGGCACCATTTAAAGTTGAAAAGCCTTAAATACTTCTACTTAAGTAGCAGTAGATTTATTTTTCTTGTTTTCCGCGTAGCAGTATATAAAGGCCAGCGATCGTAAGCAGTGAGACCCAGCCTTTCTTAGAAATATTTGAAACTCTTAGACCCTTAAGAAGTGGAGGGCTAAAAGTGATTAAATTATTAGCTACTCTTTCGAGGTCCAGAGCAGGAGGCTGCTTTATCTTAGGATAACAAAGTACCAAAAAGAGGATCAGCGCTAGCCCAAAAGAACCTGCACTCAACATCAAACTAGTGTAAGGTTCTTCCCAAATGGGTTGAAGATATCTATAAAGCGCTAGATAACCGAATCCCACTGCAGAGATAAGTAACAAGCCTGCAAGAGCATATCCAAGGCTTTTCTTCTTGAAATTAGTGGTTTTAGGGCTGGGAGTCCCTGCGTATATTTTTATAAGTTCTCCCAAGCATTCAATGATCTTTATCATTTCATTATTTTCCCTAAAATGATTCCTATGCCAAGTGCAGCCAGTACGCTGGTCAAGGGGTTTTCTTTAATACAATCTTCTAACTGATGTTGTAATTGCCTTGGGGCTTCATAAAGACGCTCTAGCCCCCATTGGCTCATGTCTTTAAAAGTCTTGCTAACATTATTAAAGGCTTTTGCAGTTGATTTTACGAGATCATCCCAGTCCTCTTCAGCTGCTGATTTTAAAGATTCATAGGCCTTAGAGGCATCCTTTAAGGCAGCTTGTGCAGTTTCAAATGCTTTTGCAAAGTCTCCACTGGTTTTATATCTAATATCTTGTTTCAAAGCGGATAAATCATCCGCATAGTTCCCTAATTTATCTTTTAACTCTTGAAGATATGTTTCGCGATTAGCCATTTTAATTTTCTCCTTCATTTAATATCTGTTTGTTGTATTATTAATTTCTTACGCCATAGCTGCGGTGCAAAGAATATTATTCGTCAAGGTTAATGAGGATCTTTATCTACGATAAGATTCTTACAGCTATTACTTAGAAAAGAATTTGTTTTTTTAGTAATAGGATAGATTGATTTATCTTTAAGATTTTCACTTTGAGCTGTAAAATTGGATTGATTTTCAGCAAAAATTTTTCGAGTATAAGACGCTAATTTTTTAGTCATTACGCCTTGTGCTTTAATATTAAGCGCTATATCTTTTTTATTTTCATTAATGACTTTAACATTACCTACGTTAGCAGAATAGGTATTTATAAGTGCTAAAGATATAGAGCACATTGCGGTACAATTTTCTATTTCTTCCATTTGTCCCTCCAAAGTGGTTGTGTTTATTAAAATCAATGACTTTAAAAAATGCTTATTCAGGATTAATTATTAGTTTAGATAAGGGTAAATAGCAGTGAAAGTTGAAAAGAAGTTTGAAATTCACTTGAAAGAAGAATGGGTTTTAGAAAATATGACAGAAGAGAAGTGGGTATAGAACAGCCTCAAATCTGAAAACTCTAGGCTGTGTGATGCGCTCTCTTAAGCTTTACAGAGATAGAATATAAGACTAAAATGGCTCTTAAAATAAGCTTCTTTGGACACTCTCCTTCTAGTAACTAATGTATTATCAGACTTGATTATGAAAACAACTCAGATTTTTCCATATCCTATTAGTCAGATAGTCGTAAAAATTGGGCTTATTTTATTGGCCATTTATTTGACTAACGTGGGAGTTATTAATAAGTTTTTGTACTTTATATCTCTTAAAAAATACTTCTCATTTTCAGTTTTTCTTATCATATGGGCCTCGGCTTTGATTGCAATTTTTTGTACTGCTTTTAATCCTGATGGAAAACAAAGATTCTTTTGGGGGAGTTTATTTGTAATTTCTACCTTTGGGGGGCAACTTTACTTTGCAATTACCGGAGAGCAGTTATCATATGATGCTATAGGGGTTCTATGGAATGCTCGCCATCGACCTGAAGACGCATTGTTTTTTTGGGGAAAGAATCTTATCTACCCTGCATTAGCTTCGATATTTTTGTTTATTAGTGTCGTGATAATTCCTCCCTTTATAAAGAGAGGCAGGAACTGGATTCTCTTTATTTCACCAATGGTTCCTCTTACTATGATTGCATTAACGGTTTATAAATTAGGAGGGTTTGTAGTAGCAGGATTACCTGCACAATTTAATACCCTAAGCACAGCAATCTTATTTTCATTAACCCCTGCGCAAATCTTGAAAAAGAATGAAGTTAAAATTTCTTTAAAGCATAAAGCTATGGCGAAGCATATAGTTCTTATTATTGATGAGAGCGTACATGGGGAATTTATAAGTTTGAAGGGCAATCTTAACACCACGCCTTTTTTAAAAACTCAACAACCTTCCATTGTCAATTTTGGTTTAGCTCTGTCAGGGAATAATTGTAGTTCTGCAAGCAATGCTATTTTACGCTTGGGTGCCAATCCTGCAACATTGGGACATGAACACCATCATTTGCTTTCTAGTCCCTCCATCTGGAAATACGCTAAGAAGGCCGGCTTTGAAACAACGCATCTTGATGCTCAGATGACAAAAGGTCGTTTAGTTAATTTCATGAACTCTGTTGAGTATGAACTGGTTGATCACTTCATTCAAATCGAAAATGTAGATTATCATGAAAAAGATTATGAAGCTGCTAGAGTACTGGAAAATCTTTTGAAAAAGCCAGAGCCACAGTTTATTTATGTTAATAAAAGAGGTTGCCATTTTCCTTATGAACATATGTATCCCGCGCATAAGAAGATCTTTACTCCCTGTATGGCGCCTAATGAACCTATATTAAATAAGGAGCATTTATTAAATTCCTATAAAAATGCTGTGCGTTGGAATGTAGATGGGTTCTTTAAGACCCTTTTGCCAAATATGGATTTAACCAATTTCATCTTTATTTAAACTTCAGAAAATGTAAAAAATCTTCTTAATGATGGT
>JACVCA010000198.1 GCA_016742295.1 Alphaproteobacteria bacterium
GTGAAGTTGGGATTTTACTTACAGCTATTGTTGTGGCAGGACGTTCAGGAAGCGCGTTTGCCGCTCAGATAGGTACGATGAAATTAAACCAAGAAATAGAAGTAATGAAAACCCTTGGCTTAAATCCAATAGAAATCCTGGTACTTCCGCGTTTATTTGCTCTTATGATTGCGCTTCCTTTACTCACTTTTTATGCTGACATCATGGGGCTTTTAGGAGGAGGCTTTATTGCTACTTTCGTAATTGGGCTCTCGTTTGATCATTTCCTTACTCAACTACAACAAGCTTTTTCATTATGGAGCTTTTGGATTGGCCTTATCAAAGCACCAGTTTTTGCTTTTATTATTGCTCTTATTGGATGCTTCGAAGGGCTACAAGTTTCTGAAGGAGCTGAGAGTGTAGGGTTGAGAACAACACAAGCAGTCGTAAGAGGAATATTTTTAGTCATTATATTTAACGCTGCATTTTCTGTCTTGTTTACGTATATAGGTATTTAGAGACATGTCAAAAAGTGTCATCCAAGTACAAAATCTTTTAACCAAATTTGGTTCCCAAGTCATCCATAATAACGTTTGTTTGAATATTTACAGGGGGGAAATTCTTGGACTTGTTGGTGGCTCAGGCAGTGGAAAATCTGTTCTTTTAAATATAATTTTAGGACTTATTCGTCCAGTAGGTGGAACTATCAATGTACTGGGAATCAATCCTTTTAAACCAGGCGCTTATCAAAAATTAATAGCTAGGTGGGGAGTACTTTTTCAAACTGGCGCTCTTTTTAGCTCTATGACAGTGGGTGAAAATATTGCAACTCCCATGCGGGAAATTGCAAAACTTCCTCAGAGCCTAATTAGAGAGCTAACTTATATAAAATTAGCTATGGTTGGATTAACACCCGATACGTATGAAAAATATCCTTCGCAATTATCAGGAGGAATGATTAAACGGGTTGCGCTGGCCCGTGCTTTAGCCCTTGATCCAGAACTCTTGTTTCTTGATGAACCTACTTCTGGCCTTGATCCGATTTCAGCGACTGCATTTGACAATCTTCTTAAAACATTGCAACGTAATTTAAATTTGACAGTAGTCATGATTACGCATGATTTAGATAGCTTACGTGCAAATTGTGACCGTATTGCAGTACTTGTCGATAAATCAATAATCGTTGATACGGTTGAAAAGATACATCGTAACCCGCACCCATGGATCCAAGAGTATTTTCATGGGCCAAGGGGAGGTAATGTATTTGGGAGCTAAGATGGAAACAGAATCAAGATATATTGCTGTAGGTAGCTTTGTCCTAGTTTTATTGTTAGGAATTATTGGTTTTACGATATGGGCCAGCAAGATTGACTGGGATAAGAGTTATATTTATGAAATCTATTTTTCGGGTTCAGTTGCGGGATTACGAGAGGGCGAAATGGTTAATTATAATGGTGTGCCTATTGGGAAAGTAAAAAAAATTGATATTAACTGTGAAAAAATAGATCTTATTCGCGTGGTCGTAGGAATTTACAATCCTAGTTTAATTCGAGAAGATAGTTATGCAACACTTGAAACAAAAGGTCTCACTGGCATTGTTTTTGTTCAAATACATGGCAGCACCTCAGATAGTCCTATTTTAAAGTCTAAAAAAAGACAAACGTATCCTATCATTCCATCGCAAGGTTCCAAAATTCAAGAGTTAATTGAAGCAACTCCAAAAATCTTGCACAAGCTCGTTATCCTTGTAGATCAAGTAACTCCATTTTTTAGTGAGGAGAATCGAAAGGCTATTAATATCTCTCTTAAAAATGTGTCAACTTTTACGAGTACCCTTGCTGCCTCTTCAAGTGACGCCAAAACATTCTTCTCGGAAACCCAGAAGATGGCTAAAAGTATAAGTGAAACGATGAGTATTCTTAGTAAACGGGTTGATAATTCAGGGCAAAAACTAGAAAACACGCTGAACCAGATTGAGCAACTCATACAAGAAAATCGACCTTATATTAGTGGTTTTACCTCTGAAGGATTATATGAGGCAACTCAAACTCTAACGGAATTACGCATCCTCATTCGGAATTTAAGCCGTATCTTAGACCGAGTAGAATCAAGCCCAGCAAGATTCTTTTTTCAACCAGAAAATCATACTCAAGCTTTAGATTAAGAGAAACATCATGCATATATCTTTTGCAATTGAAAATAATACACGTTTCGCCTTTGAAGATTTCTCTAAACAGAAGGAAATTTTTTCTTTATTTTATAAAATTTTAAGCTTGAAAAACTGCTTAAAGTTTTGGAGCATAGCCTTGTATGTTTTCCTGTCAGGTTGTGTTCAGCTCTTACCGGATCCTGGTGATCCTCCCCAGCTCATTGAACTTCAACCTCAGCTAGAGGCTAAGATAAATATCTCCCCAGTTAGTTGGCAATTAGGAGTTGAAGAACCACTTGCAGACCTCGTTTTGAACTCAGTCAAAATACCAATTCGTATTAACACGTATTCTGTTCCAAATTATTTAAAATATGTACAAGGTAAAGAGTGGCGAACGCGTCTCCCATTAATGATTCAGAATCTTATCATTAAATCTTTTGAAACTTCAGGAAAAATAAAGGGTGTTGCACGGGTAACTCAAGGTTTAAAATCAAATTATACTTTGATCACAGAACTCAACAATTTTGAATTCAATCTTTTAGAAAATGAGGAAAAAGCCTTAGTTCATATACAGTTGACCGCAAAAATAATGGCGCAGCCAGAGCACAAAATCCTTGCCACTCAAATTTTTGAGGAAAAAATAGAAAGTACAACTCAGGAATTTGCAGCCTTGTTTTCAGCTCTGGAAAAAGCTACAGGTACTATTATTTCAAACGTTACGGCTTGGGCCCTTACCCAACAAAAACATCCTTAAGAGTATCCGCCCAAGAGTCAATTTAATTGCCCTATTCCTGGACTTTTCCTAACGGAGTACCAAAAAGTAGTATAAAAATATCTTAAGTCCCAGTTTTTATTGTAAGGCCCGGAATTCCCTTAGTTGTTGAGTATTCAAAATGAACAATCTCCTCAGGGAAAAGGAGTGCTCGGATAGCGTGACTTGCATGAGCTGCTTCTGCAAATCCAGTTAGAATAAGCTTTAATTTTGAAGGGTAATGTGCGATATCACCGAT
>JACVCA010000199.1 GCA_016742295.1 Alphaproteobacteria bacterium
GTATATAACTGTCCTAAACAGGCTTGAGATTTTCGATTTCCTTCTCTTGCTAACTCAATAAGTGCATCACGTGCTTCTTCATCTCCTTGCTCTGCTGCTTGAGTGTAAAACATGATGGCCTTTCTCTCATCTTGAGGAACTTTAGTACCGTTAACATACATTGCCCCTAAGGTATAGCAAGCTCTTGGATATCCTTGAGAAGCAGATTTATGATACCACTCAAGAGCTTTAGCTTCAGCTCTTGCTAACATTATAGTACCTAACTGATATTGAGCTTCCGCATGATTCTGAGTGGCTGCCATCTCATACCATTTAAATGCTTCAATTTCATTCTTTTCTATACCACCACCTATTTTATATAACTGGCCTAAGCTATATTGTGCTTCAGCATTGCCTTCCATAGCAAGGTTACGATGCCAATCGAAAAATTCAGCAGATCTTTTAAGCAGATACCTGCCCATAGTACACAGTAAACCAAGTTTATATTGAGCAAAGAAATTACCTCGGCTCGCAGCATCTATATAAGTTTCAAAAACTTGAGCATCAGTCTTAACCCATTCTCTCTCAACTACTAAAATTTCTTTTATAGAAGTTATATCTAACTTATTAGCACATGGTTGATTGGTTAGTCTTGAAGTCACGAGTTTGCCGTGACTAATCATATTAAAACATTTTTTTGATAACCAAGAGTCGGAGTTTTCCTCCAAGACACTACTATAGCAAAATTCATAAATTGTTATAGGTTCTAAGGTATTAGTTGCCTTAATATTCCAAATTAAGCTCCTATTATGATCTTTTGCGACCTCAAACCCCTCTTCATAGGCTTTACTGAGCTTAGTTTGTGCTTTAGGTTCTCTTCTTTGAGCGGCTTCACTATACCATTCGAAAGCTCTTATGCTATCATGAATAACACCTAGGCCACAGTCATACATCACACCCAATTTAAGTTGAGCTTCTTTCTCTCCTCTTTCAGCCTTTTGTTGGCAATTTCCTACTTCTTCTACTACTGTTCGGTTCTCGCACTCAGCAATTATCTTCTTAATTAGAATCTCATCAATATTATCCCCTTCTTCTAATGAGGAAGAAGATATTTCATTATTTAAGTTAAAAAGAATTTTAAGCCCTGCGGTTTTTAATAAATTATTATCTTGTTTTCCTTTATAATATTTAAGTATTTCTAATGCAACTTCATGGTTTTTTTGTGCAGCTTTACTTAACCACTTAAGAGCTTTTCGTTCATCTTTAAGTACTCCATGACCTTCTAGATGGATTATACCAACTTCAAATTCAGCTCGAGTGTTTTCTTTTCGTGCTGCTCGATAATACCATTTAACTGCTTGTTTATCAGACTGTTTTACTCCATAACCACGAGAATACATTACTGCAAGGTTATATTGAGCTAAAATATCCCCCTGTTTAGCGGCTTTTTTGTACCACCTTACAGCTTCTTCATCCGATTGGTTAACCCCCTCAAGTCCATGAAAGTATAAATCTCCAAGGTAGTATTGCGCTATACTCTCTCCGGCATTTGCAGCTTTCTTAAATAACTTTATAAACTTCTTATCTGATTGCTCTAGCCCCCCAATACCGTCCCTATACATTCCTCCAAGATTAATATAAGCACTAGAAAAGCCTTGCTTAGCAGCCTTTTTATACCATTTTACGGCTTTTTCATCTGATTGTTTGACTCCACGACCCTCCTTATAAGCGCTACCAATATTAAGTAGAGCGCCTACAGAACCTATCTTTGCAGCTCTCTTGAATACTTCAAGAGCCTTTTCATCAGACTGGCTTACACCTTGACCAATACTATACCTTATACCGAGATTATTCATAGCTCTTGAGTGCCCTTGCTCCGCAGCTTTACTATACCACTCCACTGCCTTGCTATATGATTGCTCCACACCTCGCCCCTGTGCATACATCCAGCCAAGATTATATTGAGCATCTGCAAACCCTTGATCAGCAGCTTTTTGATACCATTCTACTGCTTTTCTATCTGATTGCTCTACTACTCTACCTTCAGCATACATCCAACCAAGATTATATTGAGCTTTAGCATGTTCCTGTTCCACAGCATTACGGAACCACTCTACTGCTTTTTTTTCTAATTGCCCTACTCCCTGACCATTGAGATACATCACTCCTAAATTATATTGGGCATCTGCTAATCCCTGTTTAGCGGATATTTTATATAGATGAAAAGCTTTACTATATAGCTCTTTTTTATGTTTGATATTATCTGCCTGTGCCAATAAATAAAAACGATTACCTTGCTCAAATATTTGTCGAGAGGTCAAATCATCCATTGTAAGATTTTTTAAGCCTACTTCTTCTCCACTGACAAGAAGAGGGACATTATCAAAGAATAAAGGAGAGATGTCATGGAATGTATTAAGTCGTTTTTTTACTACTAAATGCCATTTTTTTGATACTAAAGAAGATGAATATAAATCCTTTACACCAAGATAAGAAAAAATATTTTCCAACACTTTGTTGTCAAAAATCTCAATGGATGCTGGATCGTCCAGAATATTGGTTGCAAGAGCTTGTAAAGAAAATGTAATAAAGATTATTAATATGGAAAATTTCTTCATTAGTCTTCCCCTGAATCAATATTTTTTTATTAACTTATCATTTCCGTTTCGCTTTTGAAAAGGGGAAAGTTCTTTCTGCAAATATGATCGGAATAGGAAAAAACTTCGCAGTTCCCCCGCCGGGTAGAAGGATTCACTAAAGAATAGTGGCTCCTTCTACCCGGCGGTGATGGAAACGTGACTACGGGAGTCGGGCTGAGGACTACATCGCAAGAGGTAGATAATACACCGGACCCTAAAGAAAGCGCGGCAGTTGCTGAAAAGCTCTCTTTAGAAAAATAACTGATAACTATGCATATTTTCCTAATTTATAATGAATTTAAAATATCATCCCTTATTTTTTTATCTTAATTATTTTCCTTAAAACTACTTTTTACAGGAGATAGATCTTTTTCCAAATATCCTAGCGAATATAACAAAGCCTTTGCCCCTCCTTTGGTCATCACCCATGTATCCTCATTATAATACTC
>JACVCA010000200.1 GCA_016742295.1 Alphaproteobacteria bacterium
CCGATTACCGAGGGGAGATCCAAGTCATTTTAATAAATCATGGTGAAAAAGCTTTTACCATAGAAAGAGGCATGCGTATTGCACAGATGGTGATTGCTCCTTTTACTCAAATTGCCCTCGAAAAGCAAAACCATCCTTTCCAAGACGAACATCGCGGTGGTGGCTTTGGCTCGACAGGCACCCATGCGGTATAAATGAACTCTGAGAGAGTACTTAAAATGCTTAACTAGCACCAGCTAGAGGTTACTGCATGACAAATAATTTGCTGAAAATACTTAATTCTGCTGACTTTAAATCCTATTTTAAAGACAATGAGATTTTGTACGGGTTTCATTCCACACCATTTGGCGAGGCTTTAGTGTTAACGACATCTTTAGGGATTTGTGGACTAGCTTTCACGGCTGCCTTCGGTCGTCAGGATTGTTTGAAGGACATGAAAAACAATTATAAATCAGTAAGCCTGGTGGAATCATTAGGACAAACTCAGCTACTTATTGACCTTATATTTTCAGCAAAACCAGTGCCCCTGTTGATCCATGGAACCCCCTTTCAAATTAAAGTATGGCAGGCCCTTTTAACAATTCCCAAAGGTAAGGTTGTTTCTTATGAAGACATTGCCAAAATGATAGGAATGCCACAGACTTACCGCGCAGTTGCCAATGCGATTGGACGCAATCCAATTTCCTACCTCATTCCTTGCCATCGTATTGTGCGTAAATCAGGGGCTTTAGGAGGTTACCGTTGGGGCTTAGAGCTTAAAGTTCGACTTTTGCAACATGAGAATACTGATAGTTAAAATTAATAGTTAAAATTATAAGGCTTACCCATAGAACTTACCTTTCAATGTGATAAAGGTTAAGCTTTGTAAAGTTCTGCAAAGCTTGACGTGAAGTCGAGAGCTCCTTACAAGAAGATAGCTGACTATCTTCTTTAGCAATTTTGTGAGTTTATGGATGCACACCACTTCAATACCCCCCCTGGTTAACCTACAGGATATCTTTCTTGGATTTGGTTCCAAGACTCTTTTTACTAAAGCTGAACTAGCAATTGGCAAGAGAGAGCGCATCTGCCTTGTCGGGCGCAATGGGGCAGGGAAATCGACGTTACTAAAAGTTATCGCAGGTCTTATTGAACCTGAAAGCGGCGAGCGTTTTATTCAGCCCGGAAGTCGGATCGCCTACCTCCCGCAAGAACCAGTCATGCCTAATGATTTAACTTTAGTGAGCTACATCACCGAAGGATTATCAGCTGAAAATGAAGATAACCATTACCTGGTTGAAGAAATGCTTGATACTATCAATTTAGACGGCTCACTAATCGTAAGCACCATGTCAGGCGGTGAAAAGCGTCGTTCCGCCATTGGCCGCGCCCTTATCAATAAACCTGACATCTTACTTTTAGATGAACCAACCAACCATTTAGATCTACCAACAATCGAATGGCTTGAGGCAACGCTTGAAAGTTTTGCAGGCGGATTTGTGATAATTAGCCATGACCGCACCTTTTTAAATCGTCTCACCAAAACAACCTTATGGGTAGACCGAGGAATCGTAAGACGCTTAAATAAAGGCTTTGAGCATTTTGACGCGTGGTCTGAGAAAATACTTGAACAAGAAGAAGTAGAACGCGGTAAGCTTGATAAATTGATTGCGCAAGAGACAATCTGGTCTCGTCAAGGCATTAGCGCCCGCAGAAAACGTAACCAGGGAAGGCTCCGCAAGCTTTATGACCTGCGTTCCGCGCGTGCTCAACAAATTGAACGAGGAAGCGGGGTTAAACTGGACTCTGCAATCGGTAATGTCTCAGGTGCTTTAGTAATTGAAGCCAAGCACATTTCAAAAGCTTTTGGCGATCGCATTATTCTTCATGATTTTTCAACCCGCATTGTACGTGGGGATCGGATTGGCATTATTGGTCCCAATGGCGCAGGTAAAACAACCCTATTGCGCCTTTTGACAGGTGATCTTTTACCCGATAAAGGACATATCAAGCTAGGCGCTAACTTAACGCCTGTTTATCTGGATCAAAACCGTGCTCAACTCGACCCTGAAGCATCCTTGTGGGCCACGCTTTGCGAAACCGGTGGAGATCATATCATGGTTAGAGGAAAACCTCGTCATGTGGTCAGTTATCTACGCGATTTTTTATTTGAAGAAGCGCAAGCCCGTAGCCCTATCAAAAGTCTCTCCGGCGGTGAACGCAACCGCTTGTTGCTTGCAAAAGCCCTGGCTAAATTTTCTAATTTCCTTATTCTGGATGAACCCACCAATGATCTCGATATGGAAACCCTTGATCTCTTACAAGAAATGCTTGCTGAATACGAAGGCACACTTATCCTTGTCAGCCATGACCGCAGTTTTCTAGATCGTGTTGTGACCTCAACGATTGTCATGGAAGGAGATGGCCATGTACAAGAGTATCCAGGAGGTTATAGTGATTATATCAGCCAATGCAGAGTCCCAGAAAATTCGCCATCACAAAAAGCTTTGAAAAGTAAAAAGGTCAACATACCTATATCAGAACAGATGTTACCTATCAAAAAATTAAGCTACCATCAGCAAAGACAACTTGAGCAATTGCCACAAAAAATTTTGGATTTAGAAACTACTATTCAGGAGCTCAATAGGATTCTTGCAGATTCGACATTGTTTACCCAAGACCCGGAAGCTTTTTTAAAAGCTGCCGACTGCCTTAAACACAACCAAAAAGAGCTTGAAAAATGCGAAGACGAATGGCTAGAGCTTGAAGGGCTTCGTGAAGCTATCGCAAAGATAAAGAGTTAATTATGGGACTCTGATGAGGCTTAAGGAGAAAGAATAGGGCCTAATCTGCGAGCATTTCTCCTAAAGGTTTGCCTCCCAAGATATGCATATGAAAATGGAAAACTTCTTGACCGCTATTCCTTCCATGATTTGCAATTAAGCGGTAACCATCTTTTTCTAGACCTAACTGACGCGCAATGATTCCCACGGCTCGGAAAA
>JACVCA010000201.1 GCA_016742295.1 Alphaproteobacteria bacterium
AAAATTCAGAAGTAATTACGAAAGAGAAGATTGATAAGGCCATCAATCTGTTGAAGGAGCAAAAGCCAAAAGAGCGAGAAGATGTATCGGACAGAGAAGCTGTTCGCAAGATGCGGAGGTACATTGAAAAACTGACTTCTGATAAGTACGGTTACACTTACGACGAAGTTTCAGAGATGCTGAAAGGTTTGGGGATTAATTTGACTGGCAGCAGAATTAAATATTTGATAGGTGACTTGAAGAAAAGCAGTCGCCGCCGTCAGAAAGCATCTGATAACGGCGGTAGTAGTACATCAGAGAATCAGTCTACTGAGAATCAGCAAGCAGCTGTTGAAAGCAGCAAAGCTGAAGAATCAACTGTAAAGAGTACGAAGGGCAAGAGAAAACAACAGCCAGCAGCGCAGGAACAAGAGGAGGAATTAGAACCACAACGCTACTAATATCGCCAAAACTCGCCAATAGCATAGAGTAGGTATAACTATTTGATGATGAAGTGGTCGAATAGAGCTTGGCAAGATTGATAAGTAATACTTCTTTTGAAAATACTGATAAAAACAAAGAGTAAAATAAAGCGGATCATCTTAAGCTTAATAATCATAATTGCGTTTGACATATGACTCCTGAAGAGCAAGAGCAGTTTAAAGTTAATGTGCAAGGAATTATTGATTTTATTTTTAAAGAAATAAGGAAACAGCTATCGGATGTTAGAGGTGGAGAAAAAACAACACAAAATTTTGAAAGTTTTGAAGATGGAAAACATGAAACTGAAAGACTTAAAGCTGAAATTAAAAGGCTACGAGAACAGGATTTAAGGAGACTGATAACCATATCAAAACTGTTTTTCTGGATATATACTTCCTTCGGACTAAAAAACAATATAAAAAAATGGCTTTTAGCAATTACACTTAAAAAATCAGATCCACTGAACGAGACGGCTAATCTATTGGCAGCAGTTGTTAATAGACTAGCTTTTGGAGGAATTATTAGGCTATTAATTGCTATGATCACTCCAATAATTCTTCTTGTTCAAATTTATCAATTTGAAAAACAGAATTCTCTTCTATCTCAACAAATTAATCAGCAAATAGAAGCAGATATACTCACACGAAGGGCTGGTCTGCTTAAAGCTATTTATGATCCTAGATGCAAACCTAAAGATGAAGAAATAACAAACCAGAAAGAGAAAATAGTAGTTAAAGAAGACACATGCCCTGTTGCTCGTGATACTTTAGAAGGACGTTTAAGAATCGAATCTGTCATATCATTTTCATCTTTTGAAAAATATAGGTTAAAACTTATTTTTGTTCCTGATAAAGGGTGTCAACGCAGCGATCTAGAAGTTCCTATTGCACCCGATAATCACAAAAATCCAGAACTAGTAGATATAAATTCAACAATATTACGATCTGGATTTTTTAACAATGCAGATCTAAGTTGTACAGAGTTTAGCAATACAGAATTAGATTGGGCAAAATTTGAGAATTCAAACTTAGCAGGCTCTAATTTTACTGCCGCTAATTTAAAGTATGCTAATTTAAAAAATGCTAACCTTTCTAAAGCTAAATTTCATGAAGCTGATCTTGAAAATGCTGACCTTCAATCTGCTAATCTTTCAGGTGTTATAGATTTTGAAACAGCTAATCTAAAAAATGCTGATCTACGTGGTGCTAAAGGGTTAAATTGTGATAACTTACCTTCTGATAAGGAGGTATTAGCTTTTATATACCGCGATGAGGAATTAAAGTGCGGCGCATCCATCCCTTACAAGAGATATGGATTCCTATTTGATTTTTGAAAAAACTCCGTACATTTGAAGGGTAGGGAAATCGAAAGTAGTGTGTCGAATAAACCACTCAAATATCCACTTCAAAATAGAGAAGGAAGGGATTAAGGCAGAAAAACGCCGCACCCATGTTTTGGCTTGCAGCCAAATATCTTCTATGGGGTTTTGTTCTGGGCAATTAGGAGCTATGTATTTACTCTAGAACGAGTCGCACTTTGGATCTCCGTGAAAAGGCATAGTAAACGGGACGCTCACTCAATGATTAAGTACAAAATCATGAAATGGAGCATTTTTTATTACTGATAAAACAGTAGAAATTAAAAGCCGATAAATTTTAGAGCGTCACTGTCGAATTACAGGTCGTCTGCACCCTTGCAACAGCATTGAGAATAGATTGGTCTGAGTAAACCTCGGCAGGTAAGCAACGCAAAATAATCATCAGCAAGTCAGCCGTAACTTGAGGGGTGCAGCTGTGCAGAATTCGCCGCATCGCATTATTAGTAACGCTTGTAGCAACTTCAGCTATGTGTTTTAAGGCATCTTCAGGCGATGATTGGGCTTCATTAATCAGCGTCGGGAAGTATTCACGGGCAAACCACCTTTCCTCATCGCTCAATTCTGTGAGATTTTTATTACTACCGCTATGAAGACTATCTAATAGTAGGAGTAATAATTTTTTAAACCTAGCCCAACCCCCCCAACGCTGTGTAAATCGACTCACCCATCCTTGGGTAGTGTCTATGATTTTGGCGATCGCCTTTTGTCCAATTTTCTGGTGTGACTGCCAAAGCTGGGTGAAAGCTTTGACGATGGCGTGTCCGGTTTGCTGATCTCGGCTACCCGCTTCGGTGCATAGAGAGCAGGCATCGACAACCTCTAACTTGATTCCGGGCAGTTCATCTAAGAGAAAACCCAAATCATAGTCAGCGCAGAAGTAGAATGTTAGCTCCACATTGGGGCGACGATGAGCGCGTAATCGGCCAATCTCTTGGATAATTTCTGCACGGATCAGGTCTGTGAGATACTTTTGGAAAGCGCTGTTTTCATCTTCCAGGTTGACTGTTTCACCAGTCATCACCTGATATTGTGCTGCTAAAACACCGATGTTTTGGTAAGGAATGCCGAAACTTGCGATCGCATCACACTCACTAAAGCGATTAACACCACGCCCATCGACAAAGTGACCGTATTC